>NZ_LBJV01000066.1:0-232500 GCF_028128855.1 Bradyrhizobium sp. CCBAU 11430 | reverse complement strand
TGAGTAAACCCACTAACGGCTGGCATTCATCGTTTACGGCGTGGACTACCAGGGTATCTAATCCTGTTTGCTCCCCACGCTTTCGTGCCTCAGCGTCAGTATCGGGCCAGTGAGCCGCCTTCGCCACTGGTGTTCTTGCGAATATCTACGAATTTCACCTCTACACTCGCAGTTCCACTCACCTCTCCCGAACTCAAGATCTTCAGTATCAAAGGCAGTTCTGGAGTTGAGCTCCAGGATTTCACCCCTGACTTAAAGACCCGCCTACGCACCCTTTACGCCCAGTGATTCCGAGCAACGCTAGCCCCCTTCGTATTACCGCGGCTGCTGGCACGAAGTTAGCCGGGGCTTATTCTTGCGGTACCGTCATTATCTTCCCGCACAAAAGAGCTTTACAACCCTAGGGCCTTCATCACTCACGCGGCATGGCTGGATCAGGGTTGCCCCCATTGTCCAATATTCCCCACTGCTGCCTCCCGTAGGAGTTTGGGCCGTGTCTCAGTCCCAATGTGGCTGATCATCCTCTCAGACCAGCTACTGATCGTCGCCTTGGTGAGCCATTACCTCACCAACTAGCTAATCAGACGCGGGCCAATCTTTCGGCGATAAATCTTTCCCCGTAAGGGCTTATCCGGTATTAGCACAAGTTTCCCTGTGTTGTTCCGAACCAAAAGGTATGTTCCCACGCGTTACTCACCCGTCTGCCGCTGACGTATTGCTACGCCCGCTCGACTTGCATGTGTTAAGCCTGCCGCCAGCGTTCGCTCTGAGCCAGGATCAAACTCTCAAGTTGGACTTGAACTTTGAACCGGCTGATCACAACGTTTGACGAGGTCCCACCATTATCGACCGAAGTCGATGTGCTGCCTGCGATTCACATCGCTGGCAACGATGGTGTTTCCTTTGAAACGTGTACCGCCGAAGTCTTTCGTCCGGTCCCGACCAGAAAAGCCGAAGCTTTTCAGGAGCGAGACCCGCAAGGACTCCGCCGTCCACGTTTCTCTTTCTTCATCTTCACTTGTCAAACAGCCCGAGACCGTGGAGGTCTCAACCTTCCTGAGAGGAAGGGTTCCGACACCCTTACCGACGATGGATGAACTCCAATCGACTTACGTCGACTGTTGTGTCACTCAACAAGGTGAGGAGCATCAGTGGCGCGTTCGCTCGCCTTGGTCAGTGACCCGGCGGCGCCGCGCTCAGTGGTCGGGTTATAGGCCCCCGCACTCGGGATTGTCAACGCCCATTGTCAACAAATCGTCGCACGGTGGATTGTCGCTAAAAACAACGCGTTTCCAGATGGTTACAAGGACTGCGGATGCGTCGATCCGATCGGGGCGGTGAAAAAACTTGAAAAAAGTTTGGGCCCCAGGGGGCTCCGGAGCCGACCTGGGAGGGGTCGTGGGAGGGGACCGGGAAGCTACCCGGCAAGCGACCTGGCAAGCCACCTGGGAAACGGCTTGGCGATTGGATTGGAGCGCGGGTCGGCGACTTGCGGAGAGCTTGAGGGGCGGCTTACCGTACCTTCGCGGTGGGACGCAGCTGGCGGCACCCTCTCGGGAGAGGCCCCCGCCCTCCGGCCGTTCAGGAAACTTTTTCGATGACAGGCGCCGTACTTGAGCCACAATCCCGCGGCGTTCTGATAAGAGACAAGCTTGAATCGCAGGGATGCCAGTGGGGGCTGCCGGCGGTTTTCATGGGGTCAGAGGAAGGCGATCTTGCAGATGACGCGGCCTTCCTCCGACATTCGAGAGACATCGAGAGAGCTTCACCCGTCCAGCTGTTCGTAATTTCGGCCGGCCCCACCCGAGGGGCCTTCTGAGCACGGACGCCTGCGCGGCTTGCCTTTTCCGGCGATCCCCCATCAAGAGGGCGACCAGGACAAGGTTCGAAAGCGGGCATCTTGGGTCGTTGATTGGGGGACTTGCGTTGAACCACAGGACATCACGCGGCGCTTACGGGCGTGAGACCGGGATCATCGATCTCGGCCACGAGCCGCCGCTGTCCGTCGATGGTTCTGAAGCCGCCGTAATCGACCGCCGCCGCGTCTCGGTGCAATGGTTCAGCGGGACAATCTTGACCGGACTCTGCGGCGCAGCCCTGATTGGCGGCGCCGTTTTCGCATCGCTCGACGGCGAGATGACCTTCGCCAAGGTGCCGGAGCGGGTCGAGGGCGCGCTGCGCGGTGCATTCGGCGCCGCCGATCGCGCCGCCACGCTGCACAAGAGCGACCGCCTGCCGCCGCCGAGCGAATCCACGGCGTCCCGCAACATCATGCGCGTCTCCACGGTGGCCCGCGTCGGCAACCGCGACGTGATGCGGGTGCGCCCCTTCGTGCGGATCGCCGGCAATCTGTCGATGACGACGAGCGACCTGTCGGCGAAGATCCCGCCGTTCAACGCCCAACGCCTGCTCACCGATGTCGGCTCCGATCCGAAGACCGCATCCGACGATCCCAACAATCCCGAAGCGGTCGAGCCCGACGCCGAAGTGTCCTTTGTCACCAAGGACCTGTCGCCGGTGCTGCCGAAAGCCAAGATTTCCGCGGTGGTGGCGCTCGACGACATCCTGATGCGGGTGCGCGATGCCGCCAACTGGCGCGGCAATGGCGGGGTGCGCTACGCCTCGCTCGCCAATGCCGCAGCCGACGTCTCCGGTGCGACCGGCCCGTCCGACATCAGAAGCGCCTACGCCGCGGAAGCCTCGCCGTCCGATCCCTATGCCGGCTTCGAGACGCGCGTGGTGCCGGAAAACGTCACGCTGCTGCCCAAGACCAAGGAGCAGATCACCGGCGGCAATCCCAACGGCGAACGCGTCCATCTGGTCAAGAAGGGCGACAGCGTCGCCTCGGTGCTGCGCGATCTCGGCGCGAACGCCGACGAGATCAAGGCGATCACCGCAACGCTCGGCCCTCGCGGCCGCGACGGCGGCCTCAAGGACGGCGAGAAGCTCCGCATCCTGATGGCGCCGGCGAGCCCCGGTGCCCGCCTCCAGCCCTACCGCGTCGTCGTCGCCAACGAGACCATGGTCGAGGCGATCGCTGCGCTGTCCGATCTCGGCAAATACGTCGCGGTCGACGTCTCCAGCATGAACACCGTCGCCGATGCCGCGGCCAGCGCCAGCAGCGATGACGACGATGATGACGACGGCTCCGGCGTGCGGCTCTACCAGAGCATCTACGAGACCGCGATGCGCAACAAAGTGCCGATGCCCGTCATCGACGACATGATCAAGATCTACTCCTACGACGTCGATTTCCAGCGCAAGGTGCAGCCGGGCGATTCCTTCGACGTGTTCTACGCCGGCGAGGACGAGGGCGTGACGTCGACGGAGAAGAACGACGTGCTGTTCGCCTCCCTCACGGTCGGCGGCGAGACCAAGAAATACTACCGCTACCAGAGCCCCGACGACGGCGTCGTCGACTACTATGACGAGACCGGCAAGAGCGCGAAGAAATTCCTGGTCAGGAAGCCCGTCAACAACGCCATCATGCGCTCCGGCTTCGGCGGCCGCCGCCACCCGATCCTGGGCTATGTGAAGATGCACACCGGCGTCGACTGGGCCACGGCCTACGGCACGCCGATTTTCGCCTCCGGTAACGGCGTGATCGAGAAGGCCGGCCCCGAAGGCGGCTACGGCAAATATATCCGCATCAAGCACAACAACGGCTACGAGACGGCCTACGGTCACATGTCCGCTTTTGCCAAAGGCATGGAGATCGGCAAGAAGGTACGGCAGGGCCAGGTGATCGGCTTCGTCGGCTCATCCGGCCTGTCGACCGGCCCGCACGTCCACTACGAGATCCTGGTCAACGGCCGCTTCGTCGATCCGATGCGCGTGAAGCTGCCGCGCGGCCGTTCGCTCGAGGGCCCGATGCTCGCAGGCTTCGAGAAGGAGCGCGACCGGCTCGACGGCATGATGAGCGGCCGCGGCGGCGCCATCGCCCGCATGTCGGACGCGACCGGCGGCCCGTTGCAGGTCAGCAACCGCTAATTGCAACCGGCCGACATCGGCGCCGGACATCTCCAGACACGATCCAAATTCGACGTTCTCGCGCGAGGCCCCGCTTGGCGGCGTCTCAACGTCAAGTTTCGTTTGCCAAAGCGGCACCAGGGGCGAATACTTTCCAAAAAACGGGAGGTCTCGCCATGAAGAACAGGCTCGCCTGCGCAGCGGTCGTCGCTGCCCTTTTCGCCACCACGAGCGTATCCGCCGAGACTTGGGAGGTCACCAAGCTGGTCCAGGGCTCGGCATTCCATGGCGTGCATGGGCTCGGCATCGACAAGGCCGGCCATCTGTTCGCCGGCAGCGTCGCCGGCGCCGCTCTCTACGAGGTGGACGTATCAGGCGGTACCGCCAAGGTTGCAATCCCCTCGCCGATCGGAATGGCCGACGACATCGCGTTTGCGCCCGACGGCACCATGGCCTGGACCGGATTCCTCACCGGCGATCTCTATGCGCGCAAGGGCGACGACCCGATCAAGAAGCTCGCGAGCGACCTTCCCGGCATCAACTCGCTCGCCTTCCGCAAGGACGGCAGGCTCTATGCCACCACCGTTTTCCTCGGCGACACGCTCTATGAGATCGACGTCGAGGGCGTAAAGCCGCCGCGCCAGATCATGGAGAAGATGGGCGGCCTCAACGGCTTCGAGTTCGGTCCCGACGACAAGCTCTACGGTCCGCTCTGGTTCAAGGGCCAGGTCGCGAAAGTCGATGTCGACAAGGCCGAGCTGACCGTCGTCGCCGACGGCTTCAAGGTCCCGGCCGCGGTGAACTTCGATTCCAAGGGCAATCTCTTCGTGGTCGACACCGCGCTCGGCCAGCTCGTCCGGGTCGATCCCAAGTCGGGCGCCAGGACCCTGGTCGCGCAACTGAAGCCGTCGCTGGACAATCTCGCGATCGACGACAAGGACCGCATCTACGTCTCCAACATGGCAGACAACGGCATTCAGGAGGTCGATCCCGCGACCGGCCAGGCCAAGCAGATCATCATCGGCAAGCTCGCTTTGCCCGGTGGCATCGGCGTCACCTCGGAGAACGGCAAGGATACGATCCACCTCGCCGACGTGTTCGCCTATCGCACGGTGGACGGCGCAACCGGCGAGGTCACCGAAAAGGCGCGCATGCACGCCGCAGGCACCACGCTGGAATATCCGATGAGCGCGACGGCGAAGGGCAACGATGTGGTGCTGTCGAGCTGGTTCACCGGCACGGTGCAGGTGATCGACGCCAAGACCGGCGCGACACGCGACTTGCTGCACGGCTTCAAGGCGCCGCACGATGCGATCATGCTCGCCGACGGCAGCATTTTGGTAGCCGAGCTCGGCACCAAGTCGCTGGTCAAGGTGAGCGGCGAGCACGGCAAGGATCGCACCACGCTGATCGGCGACCTCGAGGGCCCGGTCGGGCTCGTCCGAGGCAAATCCGACGAGGTCTACGTCACCGAAGCCTTTGCAGGCACCGTGTCCCGGATCGACAGCAACGGCGAAAAGACCGTGGTCGCCAAGGAGCTGAAAATGCCCGAAGGCATCGCGCGCGGGAACGACGGCCAACTGATCGTGGCGGAAGTCGGCGCCAAGCGGCTGATCGAGATCGCACCGGAAAGCGGCAAGATCACAGAGATCGCCGCCAATCTCCCGATCGGCCTCGCGGGCGCTCCCGGCGGATTGCCGACGAATATTCCGACGGGCGTGGCGATCGGTGCGACGGGGGTGATCTATTTCACCTCGGACGTCGAGAACGCGATCTACAAGGTGGTGAAGAAATAGCGTCTGATCCCCACCGCGTTAGCTAAAGCGGGATGCTGCGCACCTTTTCGGACCACGCTTTTGCCAGCGCCCCCCAAAACAAAACGCCCCGGAGAGGGCTGGCCTCTCCGGGGCGGCTTGTCGTTTCAGGCTTTGATCGCCCGCGTTCAGTTCAGCTTCCGCTTCGCCACTGGCGCCTCGAACTGGGTGATCTCGGCGGTCTGCGGTGCCTTGCCGTTGAAGGTCAGCACGTTGCCTTCGGAGGAGATCGCGACACTGTCGCCGTCCCTGACGTCGCCGGCCAGGATCATCTCGGCGAGCGGGTCCTGGACGTGACGCTGGATCACGCGCTTGAGCGGCCTTGCGCCGTAGGCGGGGTCCCAGCCCTTGGCGGCGAGCCAGTCGCGGCCAGCGGCGTCGAGCGTCAGCACGATCTTGCGATCGGTCAGCAGCTTCTGCAGCCGCGCGAACTGGATCTCGACGATCCGGCCCATCTCGCTCCGCTGCAAGCGGTGGAACAGGATGATCTCGTCAACGCGGTTGAGGAATTCGGGGCGGAAATGCCCGCGCACCATTCCCATCACCTGCTCGCGCACGGCCGAGGTGTCCTCGCCCTCCGGCTGATTCACCAGGAATTCCGAACCGAGGTTCGAGGTCATGATGATCAGCGTGTTGCGGAAGTCGACGGTGCGGCCCTGGCCGTCGGTCAGGCGGCCGTCGTCGAGCACCTGCAACAGGACGTTGAAGACGTCGGGATGCGCCTTCTCGATCTCGTCGAACAGCACCACCTGGTAGGGCCGGCGCCGCACCGCTTCGGTGAGCGCGCCGCCCTCGTCATAGCCGACATAGCCCGGAGGCGCGCCGATCAGCCGCGAGACCGAGTGCTTCTCCATGTATTCGGACATGTCGAGGCGGACCATCGCGGTCTCGTCGTTGAACAGATACTCCGCGAGCGCCTTGGTCAGCTCGGTCTTGCCGACGCCGGTGGGCCCTAAGAACATGAACGAGCCCGTGGGGCGGTTCGGGTCCTGCAGGCCCGCGCGCGAGCGGCGCACGGCAGTTGCGACCGCACGCACGGCCTCGGCCTGGCCGACGACGCGGGTGCCGAGCTGCTCCTCCATCTTCAGGAGCTTTTCCTTCTCGCCCTCCAGCATCTTGTCGACGGGCACGCCGGTCCAGCGCGAGACCACCTGGGCGATGTGGTTGGCGGTGACCGCCTCCTCCATCATCTCGCCGGAGCCTTCGCGCGCCTCGATATCCGCAAGCTGCTTCTCGAGCTGCGGGATCCGGCCATAGGCCAGCTCGCCGGCCTTCTGGAATTCGCCGCGACGCTGGGCGTCGGCGAGATCGACGCGCAGGGCGTCCAGCTCCGATTTCAGCTTCTGGGCGTTGGAGAGCTTGTTCTTCTCCGCGCTCCAGCGTGCCGTCAGCGCCGCGGACTTCTCCTCGAGCTCGGCCAGCTCCTTCTGGAGCGCCTCGAGACGGGACTTGGAGCCGGGGTCGCTTTCTTTCTTGAGAGCTTCCTGCTCGATCTTGAGCCGGATGATCTCGCGGTCGAGCGAATCCAGCTCCTCCGGCTTGGAATCGACCTGCATCTTCAGCCGGGCCGCGGCCTCGTCCATCAGGTCGATCGCCTTGTCGGGCAGGAAGCGGTCAGTGATGTAACGGTTGGACAGCGTCGTCGCCGCGACAAGCGCGGAATCGGTGATCCGCACGCCATGGTGCTGCTCGTACTTGTCCTTGAGGCCGCGCAGGATCGAGATGGTGTCCTCGACCGAGGGCTCGCTGACGAAGATCGGCTGGAAGCGCCGCGCCAGCGCGGCGTCCTTTTCGACGTGCTTCTGGTATTCGTCGAGCGTGGTCGCGCCGATGCAGTGCAGCTCGCCGCGGGCGAGCGCGGGCTTGAGCAGGTTGGAGGCGTCCATCGCGCCGTCGCCCTTGCCGGCGCCGATCAGGGTGTGCATCTCGTCGATGAACAGGACGAAATTTCCCTCGCTCGCGGTCACCTCCTGGAGCACGGACTTCAGCCGCTCCTCGAACTCACCGCGGTATTTTGCACCCGCGATCAGCGCGCCGAGGTCGAGCGACAGCAGCTTCTTGTCCTTCAGGCTCTCCGGCACGTCGCCGTTGACGATGCGCAGCGCCAACCCTTCCGCGATGGCGGTCTTGCCGACTCCGGGCTCGCCGATCAGGACGGGATTGTTCTTGGTCCGGCGCGACAGCACCTGGATGGTGCGGCGGATCTCCTCGTCGCGGCCGATGACCGGATCGAGCTTGCCGTCGCGCGCCGCCTGGGTCAGGTCGCGGGCGTATTTCTTCAGCGCGTCGTACGCGTTCTCGGCGGTGGCCGAATCGGCCGTGCGGCCCTTGCGCAGGGCCTCGATCGCCGCATTGAGGTTTTGCGGGGTGACGCCGCCCTTGGCGAGGATCGCGCCGGCCTCGCTGGTCTTCTCCAGCGTCAGGCCGAGCAGCAGCCGCTCGACGGTGACGAAGCTGTCGCCGGCCTTCTCGCCGGCCTTTTCGGCGGCATCAAAAGTACGGGCGAGCTCGGGCGCCAGATAGATCTGGCCGGCGCCACCGCCACTGACCTTCGGCACCTTGCCGAGGGCATCCTCGGTCGCCTTCAGGATTGCACGGGAATTGCCGCCGGCGCGGTCGATCAGGCCGGAAGCCAGCCCCTCATTGTCGTCCAGGAGGACCTTGAGCACGTGCAGGGTGGAAAACTGCTGGTGCCCCTCACGCACCGCGAGCGATTGCGCGGACTGGACGAAGCCCCTGGAGCGTTCGGTATATTTGTCGATATTCATCTTGTCTGTCCCTCGGCCTGCCCCTGGAGCCCTCTAAGGCACTCCAAACGGCATCTTCATTGGGTTTCCGATTACCGCATTGACGTTTCTCAACCGGTAACGGTCATGTTTTGCCGACGTTGCCGCCGGCCTGAGGCAGATGTGGGAAGCAGGTTGCAGATGCGAAAGAGGCCAGTTCACAATTTCGTGCGCTGGCCCGCCGGCTTGGCGGGGCCGGCTCGAATCCCTTAAGTAACGGCATGACAGTCAGCCACACTGCCGAAATCGCCGGCCTTTACCGCTACCCGATCAAGGGCCTGACGCCGGAGTCCCTGCGCCGCGCCCCCTTGCGGACGGGCCAGACCCTGCCCGCCGACCGCCGCTACGCCATCGAGAACGGCCCGAGCGGCTTTGATCCCGAGCGACCCGAGTGGAAGCCGAAAATCCAGTTTCTGATGCTCGCGCGCAATGAGCGGCTTGCCGAGCTCGACAGCCGGTTCGACGACGCCACCAATGTCCTGACCATCCGCAGGGACGGCCAGACCGTCGCCAGCGGCGATCTTGAGACCGCGGCCGGGCGCGCCGCCATCGAGCGCTACTTCGCGGAGAATTTTCAGCCGGAGCTGAAGGGGCCGCCAAAGGTCCTGTCAGGCCGCGACCACAGCTTCTCCGACGTCGCCCGCAAGGTGGTCTCCATCATCAATCTCGGCAGCGTCCGCGCCATCGAGACAATGCTGGGCGGCACCGCCGTGAATCCCCTGCGTTTCCGTGCCAATCTCTATGTGAAGGGTTGGCCGGCCTGGTCCGAGCTCGATCTCGTCGGCCAGACGCTCGCCATCGGGCAGGCGCGGCTGAAGGTGGTCAAGCGCATCGTCCGTTGCCCGGCCACCAATGTCGACCCGGTGACGGCGAAGCGCGATCTCGAGATACCGCCGACACTCTCGCGCAACCTCGGCCACATGGACTGCGGCATCTACGCCGAGGTAATCGAAGGTGGCGACATCGGCGTCGGCGATGCGGTTGCGGTGGAAGAGCCGAAGCTGGTGTGAGCGAACTCCGCTGCCGTAGGGTGGGCAAAGGCGCTCTTGCGCCGTGCCCACCATCTTTATCGAGCGGACGGAAGTGGTGGGCACGCTTGCGCTTTGCCCACCCTACGGCACCGTCGCTATGGCACCGTTAGTTCGGCATGACATAGGCATAGATCCGGCCGCGCGAGACCGGCGCTTCGCGGACGCGGTTGCCGTTGTTGCCGGAGATCATGATCGGATTGCCCTGTGCGTCGACGCCGGTGATGATGCCGACATGACCGCCGCGGCGGCCGCGCGACATCACCGCGATGGCGCCGACCTGCGGACCGGAGACACGGGTGCCGTAACGCGCGAACGAGCTCGCCATGTCGGAGCCCGAGCTCTTATGGCCGGTGTGCTCCAGCACCATGTTCATGAAGCGCGCGCACCACAGGCTGCCGCGCCCGGTCGGGTTGCCGCCAACATAGCGGCGCGCCTCGGACACCAGGCTCGATCCGCCGCCGAAGCCGCCGCTATTGGCCATTGCGGTGTTCACCATGGCGGTATGGGCCATGCCGCCGCTGTTGGCGTTCGGATCATAGCTCGCCTGGGTGTCGGCGAATCCGCCCGCCTGCAATTGCGCCGCGCTGCGCTCGAAGCGCGAGCTGCGGGCATGGTGGCGGTAATGATGATGCCTGGCGTGGTGCACGTAAGCGTGCCGCTCTGCGCTATGACGATGATGCGGCCGCGCTGAGGCCGGAGAAACCAATGCGGCAACCGCCGCGAACAAAATCGCCAGCGCGACAACACAACGCGACAGGCGAGACGCAAACAACTCAAACATTCTTCATCCTTCGTTGACACCCCACTTCCCAATCGGCCCGTGCAACGGCCGACATCGGTCTGGCCGTTAAGCCGCCCGATGTGGCGAGAAAAAGACGCGGGCTGCCTGCGAATAGCTGCGATGATTTTGCGCCGATACTGGCTTGAGGCTGCCGCATTGCCGACAACAGCATTAACTGCAATCCTGCAAAGGCGGCTTTAAGAGAGGGAAACGGTTAATGCCCCACGCCACGACCAGGGACGACGTCCGCATCTATTTCGAAGAAGCGGGTCAGGGAACGCCAATCATTTTTCTGCACGAGTTCGCGGCCGACCACACCAATTGGGAGCCGCAGATGCGCTACTTCTCGCGCGGCCATCGCTGCATCACCTATTCGGCGCGCGGCTACACGCCGTCGGACGTGCCTGAGGGTGAGGTCTACAGCTACACGCATTTCTACACCGATGCGCTCGCGGTGCTCGATCATCTCAGGATCGAGCGCGCGCATCTGGTCGGCCTGTCGATGGGCGCCTACTCGTCGCTCCAGATCGGGCTGAACGCGCCGCAGCGCGCGCTGTCGATGACGCTGGCCGGCGTCGGCTCCGGTTCGGAGATCGAGAACCTGGAGGCCTGGCGCAAGCAGTGCCGCGCCAACGCCGAGCAGTTCGAGACACTGGGCTCCGCCGAGGTCGCAAAGGTCACGCGCGAGGCGCCGAGCCGGATTCCCTTCCTGGTGAAGGACCCGCGCGGCCATGCCGATTTCTATGCCGCGCTGGCGCGCCACGATTCCAAGGGATCGGCGCGTACGATGCGCGGCTTCCAGGGCGGCCGCCCCTCGATCTACACGATGACGGATGCGATCAAGCACGCATCGACGCCGGCGCTGATCATCTGCGGCGACGAGGACGATCCGTGCGTCGGACCGAGCCTGTTCCTGAAGCAGCATCTGCCTGCGGCGGGGCTGGCGATGTTTCCGAAGTCGGGCCACGTGCTCAATCTCGAAGAGCCCGCGCTGTTCAACGAAAGTGTGGAGCGGTTCGTGACGCTGGTGGAAGCGGGACGATGGCCGGTGCGCGATCCGCGGTCGCTGGCTCCACACTAGCTGTCATTCCGGGATGCGCCGAAGGCGCAGGCCCGGAATCCATCGGGCTGCGGGCGCTGTTGCACGATTGATTCCGGGCTCGCGCTACGCGCGCCCGGGAATGACGCCTACGGCGTCACTTCCCCCCGCCCCGGCTGAGCAGGAACACCGCCTGCTCCCCGAACATGTTCCACACCCACCAGGGCAGATTCAGCGGCACCGGGCGGCCGTAGAGATCGAGCGCGACCGAGCGCTCCATCTTGACGTTGATCTCGTCGCAGAGCTGCACGAAATCCTTGATGGTGCAGAAATGGATGTTGGCGGTGTCGTACCAGGTCGCCGGCAAATTCTCGGTGCGCGGCATGTGGCCGCCGACCAGGAGCTGGAGCCGCATCCTCCAGAAACCGAAATTCGGGAACGAGACGATGGCGCGGCGGCCGATGCGCAGCAGATTCTCCAGCACCACGCGCGGCTGCCGCGTCGCCTGCAGCGTCTGCGACAGGATCACGTAGTCGAAGGCGTCATCCGGATAATTGACGAGGTCAGTGTCGGCATCGCCCTGCACCACCGCAAGGCCCTTGGCGACGCAGCGATTGACACCCTCGCGCGACAGCTCGATGCCGCGGCCGTCGATGCCGCGGGTCTCCAGCAGCTGAAGCAGGTCGCCCTCGCCGCAGCCGACGTCGAGCACTTTCGAGCCCGGCTTGACCATCTCGGCGACCAGCAGATGATCGGCGCGAAACTGGCCGGACGATCCGGTCGCAAGGCCGCCCAGCGGCAATACTTCCTGCACAGACATGCTAGCCATCCTTCAGTCCACGCGCCTTGCCCGCCGATTGCAGGAAGGCGCGGGAGATGTCGAAGAATTCGGGAACGTCGAGCAGGAAGGCGTCGTGGCCGCGATCGGTCTCGATCTCGGCGAACGACACCCGCGCGCTCGATGCATTCAGCGCGTGCACCAGCGCGCGCGATTCCGAGGTCGGAAACAGCCAGTCGCTGGTGAAGGAGACCACGCAGAAGCGGGTCGCAATTTCCGCGAACGCCTTTGCGAGCACGCCGCCATGGTCGGCGGCAATGTCGAAATAGTCCATCGCGCGCGTCAGATAGAGATAGGAATTGGCGTCGAAGCGCTCGACGAAGGACGAGCCCTGGTAGCGCAGATAGGACTCGACCTGGAAGTCGGCGTCGAACGAGAAGGTCGGCAGCTCGCGGTCCTGCATGCGCCGGCCGAACTTGCGATGCAGCGCGGCATCGGAGAGGTAGGTGATGTGCGCCGCCATCCGCGCCACCGCGAGCCCGCGATGCGGATGGATGCCGTGATCGGCATAGCCGCCGCCGTGCCAGTCGGGATCAGCCATCACGGCCTGGCGGCCGAGCTCGTGGAAGGCGATGTTCTGCGCCGAGTGCCGCGTCGCGCAGGCAATCGCCAGCGCGGAGAACACGCGGCCCGGATAGGCGGCGGTCCACTGCAGCACCTGCATGCCGCCCATCGAGCCACCGACGACCGCAAACAGCGTGTCGACGCCGAGCCGGTCGACCAGCATCGCCTGCGCACGCACCATGTCGGGGATGGTGATGACGGGGAAATCGAGGCCCCAGACCTTGCCGGTGGCAGGATTGATCGAGGCCGGCCCGGTCGAGCCCATGCAGCCGCCGATCACGTTGGAGCAGATGATGAAGTAGTGCTTGGGATCGATGGGCCGACCGGGGCCGACCAGCGTCTCCCACCAGCCGGGCTTGCCGGTGACGGGATGCACGTTGGCGACATGCTGATCGCCGGTCAGCGCATGGCAGATCAGCACCGCGTTGGAGCGATCGGCGTTGAGCTCGCCATAGGTCTGGTAGGCGATCTGGAACGGGGTGAGATCGACGCCGCAATCGAGCCGCAGCGGCTGCTCGGCGCCGAAATGCGCGATCTGCGAGCTTGGATGATCCACCTCGTGCGACCGCTCGTCGGCGCTGATCGCAGGACTCGGTATCGACTTGACGCCACCCATCTGACCATCGACCTCGTTTGCGGTCGGGATCGAGACCGCAGTGACATCAGGCCATGAAAAACCCGGCCTGAACGATAGGTTCGGCCGGGATCAGAAGCGTCCCCGGCCTGTTTAGCGAGTTTTTTAACGTGGCTGCAAGCCGGCCGGCTCAAATGACCACGGAACGGGCAAAAGCTACCGTCTTGGGCGGTTTTCGTCAAGTCGCGGCCCGGATCGGCCCAATTCGTCTCTCACGCGTCGTCCGAAAAGGACGTGATTTCTCTTTGCTTTCGCTGCCCTGACTGCCTAATCAGGACATCCCCCATCGAAACCATCGACAGCCAGACATGTCCCAACGTCCGCCCGCGCCACCATCGCTTCAGGAACTGCGCAAGGAGATCGACGCGATCGACGAGGGCATGCATCGCCTGCTGATGCAGCGCGGCGACATCATCGACCGCCTGATCCAGGTGAAGCAGACCCAGGAGGTCGGCTCGGCGTTCCGCCCGGCGCGCGAGGCCGCCATGATGCGCGAGATCGTGCAGCGCCATCGCGGCATCCTGCCGCTCGACACGGTCGAGAGCATCTGGCGCGTCATCATCTCGACGTTCACTTACGTGCAGGCACCGTTCTCGGTGCATGCCGACATCTCGGCGAGTGAGCCGGCGATGCGCGATTCCGCGCGCTTCCATTTCGGCTTCACGGTGCCTTACGTCGCGCATTTCAGCGCACAGGCCGCAGTCGAGGCGGTGGCGAAATCCAAGGGGGATCTGGCGCTGGTCTCGGCGACGTCCAGCCGCACGCCATGGTGGCTCTTGCTCGAAACGGAAGGCGCGCCAAAAATCATCGCGCGGATGCCCTTCGTCGAGCGCGCCGATCATCCGGCCGCACTGCCGGTGTTCGCGATCTCGCGCGTCGCCGACAGCGCCCTGGTGACGGAGGTCGAGACCTTCAGCGTCCGCGTGTCCGGGTGGAACGCCGAGGTCGCGCGCGCCCTGTCGCCGCTCGCCGAGATCGTGGCGGTGCCTGATACCGCCTTCGACGGCGCGGCGCTGCTGGTCTCGGTCACGAGCGCGACCAGCATCGACAAAATCAGGGCTGCCCTGATCGAGGCGGGGGCCTCGGTGCGCTCTACAGCCCTCGTCGGCAGCCACGCAACGCGCTATACGGTGCCCCCGACCGGGGCGAAATCGTAAACCACGCGCCGCGCCCCGCCATTTTCGGAGTTCAAGATGTCCCGCCCCGTGCCGAATCCCGGCATTCTCGACATTGCGCCCTACACGCCCGGCAAGAGCCCGGTCGCCGAGCCGGGCCGCAAGGTGTTCAAGCTGTCGGCCAACGAGACGCCGTTCGGGCCCTCGCCCAAGGCGATCGAGGCGTTCAAGCACGTGGCGGATCACCTGGAAGACTATCCGGAAGGAACCTCGCGCGTGCTGCGCGAGGCGATCGGCCGCTCCTTCGGGCTCGACCCGAACCGCATCATCTGCGGCGCCGGCTCGGACGAGATCCTCAATCTGCTCGCCCACACCTATCTCAGCCAGGGTGACGAGGCGATCTCCACCACGCACGGCTTCCTGGTCTACCCGATCGCGACCATGGCGGTGGGCGCCAAGAACGTCGTCGCGCAGGAGACCAACCTCACCTGCGACGTCGACGCCATCCTCAAGGCGGTGACGCCGAAGACCAAGCTGGTCTGGCTCGCCAACCCCAACAATCCAACCGGCACCTATGTGCCGTTCGACGAGGTCAAGCGCCTGCGCGCCGGCCTGCCGTCGCACGTGCTGCTGGTGCTCGATGCCGCCTATTGCGACTACGTCTCGCGCAACGACTACGAGATGGGGATCGAACTGGTCGCTACCACCGAGAATACGGTGGTGACGCACACCTTCTCCAAGATCCACGGCCTCGCCGCACTGCGCATCGGCTGGATGTTCGGCCCCGAGCACATCATCGACGCGGTCAACCGCATCCGCGGCCCGTTCAACGTGTCGACGCCGGCAATGTATGCCGCGGTCGCCGCGATCGAGGACACTGCGCACCAGGCGATGTCGAAGCAATTCACCGAGACCTGGCGCAACTGGCTGACCGAGGAGATCGGCAAGCTTGGGCTGAAGGTGACGCCGAGCGTCGCCAATTTCGTGCTGATCCATTTCCCGACCGACAAGGGCAAGACCGCGGATGACGCCGACGCCTTCCTGACCAAGCGGGGCCTCGTGCTGCGCGGCTTGAAGAATTACGGCCTGCCGCATTCGCTGCGCATGACCATCGGCACCGAGGAGGCCAACCGCCTCGTGGTCGACGGCTTGCGCGACTTCATGGCCGGCAAATGAGCAGCGCACCGCACTTCCAGCGCGTCGCGCTGATCGGCTTCGGCCTGATCGGCGGCTCGATCGCGCGCGCTGCGAAGCTCCAGAGCCTGGCGGGCGAAATCGTCACCACCGCGCGCTCGGAGAAGACCCGCGCGCGGGTGATGGAGCTCGGGATCGTCGATCAGGTCGTGGCGACCAATGCGGAAGCAGTGAAGGATGCCGATCTCGTCATCCTCTGCATTCCCGTCGGCGCCTGCGGCGAGGTCGCGCAGGAGATCGCCGCGCATCTGAAGCCCGGCGCCGTTGTCTCCGACGTCGGCTCGGTCAAGGGCGCCATCGTCAGGGACATGGCGCCGCATCTGCCGAAGACCGTTCATTTCGTGCCGGCGCACCCCGTGGCAGGCACCGAGCATTCGGGGCCGGATTCAGGTTTCGCCGAGCTCTTCATCAATCGCTGGTGCATCCTCACCCCGCCGGAAGGCGTCGACGCGGCCGCGACTGATCGCCTGCGCGCCTTCTGGGCGGCGATGGGCGCCAAGGTCGAGGTGATGACGCCGGACCATCACGATCTCGTGCTCGCGATCACCAGCCATCTGCCGCATCTGATCGCCTACACCATCGTTGGCACCGCCGACGAGCTGGCGCAGGTGACGGAGTCCGAGGTGATCAAATTCTCCGCCGGCGGTTTCCGCGATTTCACCCGCATCGCGGCGTCCGACCCGACGATGTGGCGCGACGTCTTCCTCGCCAACAAGGAGGCCGTGCTGGAGATGCTCGGCACCTTCACCGAGGACCTCGCAAAACTGACCCGCGCGATCCGCCGCGGCGACGGCGAAGCCCTGTTCGACCATTTCACCCGCACCCGCGCCATCCGCCGCGGCATCGTCGAGATCGGCCAGGATTCGGCGGCCGCGGATTTCGGCCGGCAGCACGGGCAGCTCGGCAACAAGCCGTGAGTTCGTAGCTCGGATGGCGCCAGCGCGGGAGCGATCTCGATCTGCTCCCTTGACCTAGTCGATGAAGGCCGCGAGCTCACCCGGCGTCCCCGAGGGAAAGGCTTCCTTGAGAAAGTCGAGGAACGCGGATACGCGAGCGCTGAGCAGCCGGCGCGAAGGGTACAGCGCCCAGAGGACGATCTCCGGTCCGTCGACATCACCCCAGTGGACGAGCTTGCCGGCCGCCAGGTCGTGACTCACAAGCGACACAGGAAGGCGAGCGGCGCCCACGCCTGCGCGGACCGCATCGCGAACCATAACGATCGAGGACAGGCGAAGCACCGGATCGGTCGAGATCCGTGAGTTTCCGATCGAAGACTTCACCTCCCACGCCGATGTCAGATCGCTCGCACCACGCACCACGGTCGGAACGGCAAGATCGTACGCAGGGCGACTGAGGTCGGGGCTCGCGACCACGACCAGCCGATCGCGCATCAGGATTCGTCCGACAAGGGTTTCGTCGGGGTCGGGATTGACGCGGATCACGAGGTCATAGCCTTCCTCGATCATGTCGACGGCGCGGTCTTCCGTCGTGACCTCGAGCCGCACCTCCGGATATTTCAGAGCGAACGCAGCGGCCAGCTTTCCCATCGCAGTTTGCGAGAAAAGCAGAGGCGCGCTGATCCGCAAGCTGCCTCGCGGCTTGGCACCGCCTGAAGCGATCGCCGCCGCCGTCTCGTCGAGTTCGGCGAGCAATGTTCCCGTCCGCTCATAGAGCGCCCGCCCTTCCTCGGTGAGCTTCAGCGTGCGGCTTCCGCGCTCGAAGAGGCGCAAGCCAAGGCTGCCCTCCAGCTCGGAGACCCGGCGCGAGAGCGTCGCCTTCGGGCGGCCGGCAGCCCGGGCGGCCCGTCCGAACCCGCCGTGACGGGCGACAAGGTTGAAATCGGCGAGTGCGAGCAGATCCATATGTTCCACCAATGAGACGGTCTGTACAAATATAGCGTCTATCGGCCCGCACGTGGGTCACTAATTTGCGGGGGTGTCCAGCAACCCACCCCGGAGAGTGAACCCATGACCATCCTCGTGACCGGCGCCACCGGCAATGTCGGCCGCCAAGTCGTTGAACAGCTCGTCAAGCGCGGCGCCGATGTTCGCGCCCTCGTCCGCGATCCTGCAAAGGCCAACCTGCCGCCGGGCGTGAACGTCGTGCAGGGCGACCTCCTGGACGTTGACTCGCTGCGCAGTGCGTTCTCAGGCGTCTCCACCCTGTTCCTGCTCAACGCCGTGGTAGCGGACGAATTCACCCAGGCGCTGATCGCCCTCAACATTGCGCGAGAAGCTGGCGTCGAGCGGCTCGTCTATCTGTCGGTGATCCACAGCGATCTGTACGTGAACGTGCCGCACTTCGCGGGCAAGTTCGGCGTCGAGCGGATGATCGAGCAGATGGGCTTCAACGCCACCATCCTGCGCCCCGCCTACTTCATGAACAACGATCTCACGATCAAGGACGTGGTGAGCGGATACGGCGTCTACCCCATGCCGATCGGCGGCAAAGGACTGGCGATGATCGACGCCCGCGACATCGGTGAAATCGCGGCCATCGAGCTCGTCCGCCGCGACAAGTCCGGCGCATCACTTCCGCCCGACCGGATCAATCTCGTCGGTCCGGACACACTGACCGGCGCGAAGGCTGCCGCCATCTGGTCGGAGGTGCTGGGTCGCACGATCGCATATCCGGGTGACGATCCTGCCGGCTTCGAAAAGAACCTCAGGCAGTTCATGCCGAGCTGGATGGCCTTCGACATGCGGCTGATGAGCGAGCGCTTCCTCACCGACGGAATGATCCCCAATGCCGGCGACGTCGAGCGTTTGAACACTCTCCTCGGCCGTCCGCTGCGCTCCTATCGCGACTTCGTCTCTGAGATCACGGCTTCGGCCTGACGGCAGCGGCATCAGCCAAGGGCCCGCGAGCTGCTCGCGGAAGGCAAGCTCTGATCGTCACAACGAACATGAACCAGGGGGCGGCCTCCACGGAGACGTCCCGCATTCCGAGGTCACGACCATGCAAGACTCCGAAACCGATAACATCCGGACTGTCCCACCGAAGATACTGATCCTTGGCGCGACCGGCGCCACCGGCCGCCTGATCGTCAACCAGGCGGTGGCGCGAGGGTACGACGTCGCGGCGCTCGTGCGTTCTGGCGAGAAAGCGCGTGATCTGAAGGGTGCCAATCTCATCATCGGCGATGCCCGCGACGAGATCGCCTTGCGTCAGGCACTCAAGGGCCGTGATGCCGTTGTCAGCGCACTCGGCACACCGGCGAGCCCGTTCCGCGAGGTGACGCTGCTCTCGGCGGCGACACGCATGCTTGTGAATACGATGAAGGCGCAACAAGTCTCGCGCCTCGTCTGCATCACCGGAATTGGCGCAGGTGATAGCGCCGGCCATGGCGGGTTTGTTTTCGACAATCTGATTTTCCCGCTGCTCTTGCGCAAGGTGTACGCCGACAAAAACCGCCAGGAGGCCATCGTCAGAAACAGCGGGCTCGACTGGGTTCTCGTTCGGCCCTCAGTCCTGAACGACAAGCCCGGCCGCGGCTCGGTCCGAGCCCTGACGGACCTCTCCGACTTCCGTGGAGGAAGCATATCGCGACAGGACGTTGCGACCTTCGTCCTGGATCAACTGCGCGCCGATGCCTGGCTGCATCGTGCGCCGTTGATCACGTGGTGAACTCAGCCCACGCTCTAATACAGCGGCGGGATCTGGCCGACCTTGACCGGGCCGAGCAGCACGGCGCCGTCGACGAATTTCAGCGGGAAGCTTCTCGCCTTCTTGCCTTCCAGCGTGCTCTCGGTGCCGATCGAGTTGATGCCGGCGGCGACGCCGGCATTGGCGTTCTGCTTGATCACCTTGCCGAGGCCGGGCACGGCTCGGTCGAGCGCGCCGAACAGATTGTTGAGGTCCTGCGATTTCACGCCGGGCGCGACGCGATCGAGCGTTGCCTGCGGCACGCCCTCCTCCAGCATCTTCTCGATGCCGAGCGCGGGGATCACGCGCTCGAGGCCCGTCACCGTCATCTGCAATTCGCCGTCGAGCCGGCCATTGGCGGAGAGGCCAAGCGTGCCGGCCGCAACCGCGATCATCTCGCCCTGCTGGATCCGCGACTGCACGATCTCGATATGACCGCCGGCGGCCTGGATCTCGCGGAAGCGCTGCGGCCAGGGCTTTGGCGTCAGGTCGGAGAGGCCCGTGATCTTGGCGCGCGTGTCCGCCTCGAACGGCTCGGCGAGCAAGGGATGAACGCCCTGGATGCTGCCCTGCGCGACATGGAGCACGGTCTCGATCACGGGATGATCGGCTGGCGATCCGTCCGCGAGGCGCCCGTGCAGCTCGACCTGCTTGGCACGTGCGAGCGGCACCTGCATGCTGCCGTCGAGACGATTGATGTTGGGATCGTCGAACACGATCGAGGCGCGGTCCGGCACCGCCGGCAGGCCGACCACGCTGCTGCGGCCCTTGCTCCAGTTCACCACGAAGGTGTTTTGCGTGACACCGTCGGTCAGCGTCGCGGGCGCGGAGAATTCGGCGATGACGAGCTTGGGATCGTACACCTGCGCAACGACCAGGATGTTGTCGAGCTTGGCCGTGAACGGCGTCTTGTTGGCGTTCTGCGAGACCAGGGCGACGCTGGCGCCGGAGCACTGGACCTCGAAGCGGAACGGGAATCCGGCGATCGAGCGCTTGGCGCAATCATAGATGCGGCCGGACTTGGCCTCCTGCGCCCGCCAGGCGTCTGCGGCGATCTCGGCCTGCGAGGCCGCATAGAACCAGAAGCAGCTCCAGGCGACGGCGAGGATCAGGACGAGGAGGGGGGCGATGAAAAGGCCCCAACGGGAACGGCGGCCTGCGGCAACGGTCATATTGGACATGCGGCGACCCTTTGGCCCCAGATTTTGGCAAATGTAAGCGAGGCCAGCCCCCGACGAAAGGCGGAGAATTCACTTCGCTTGGGGGCGCGGTTCTGGTAGCCGTGCCCGAAATGTCCGAAATCACCCTCCCCTCCGTCACGACAGCCACGGGCGACCTCTGGGTGTTCGGCTACGGCTCGCTGATGTGGCGACCGGGCTTCGACTTCGAGGAGCGCGTCCCGGCGCGGCTGGTCGGCGAGCACCGGGCGCTCTGCGTCTATTCCTTCGTCCATCGCGGCACGCCGGAGAAGCCGGGCCTGGTGCTCGGGCTCGACCGCGGCGGCGCCTGCCGCGGCATCGCCTTCCGTGTCGCTGAAAAGAACCGCACCGAGGTCGTCGCGTATTTGCGGGCGCGCGAGCAGGTCACCTCGGTCTATCGCGAGGTGATGCGCTCGGTGTGGCTGGAGAACGATGCGCGCCAGCGCGTCTCCGCGCTCGCCTATGTCGTCGACCGCGGCCATGTGCAATATGCCGGCCGCCTCTCGCTCGCCGAGCAGCACCGCCATGTCGTCCAGGGCCACGGCCAGTCCGGCGCCAATCGCGACTATGTCACCGCGACGGTGAAGGCGATCGAGGCCGAAGGCTTTCGCGACGCCCAGCTGCATCAGCTCGCGACCATGCTGCATGGCGATGCGCATTCCCTGCACCCGCCGGCTCCCGATGATCGAGAGAGCCGCTAGCTCTCCGACGGGGCGTAACTCGGCGAGGCGCCGATCAATTGCTCCTGCTCCTTGCGGCCGGCTTCGACGAGGCGGCTGGTTGCCTCTTCGATGGCCGTTTGCACACGGGAGAGAAACTCATCCTTCGGCAGGCCTGACGGCAACGGATCGAGGAATTCCACCACGAGCGTGCCGGGATAGCGCATGAAGGTGCGGCGGGGCCAGAACAGGCCGGAGTTGAGCGCGATCGGCAGGCACGGCACGCCGCAGGACGAATAGATCTGCGCGAAGCCGGTCTTGTAGTCGGGCGGCGCGCCCGGCGCGCGGCGCGTGCCTTCCGGAAAGATCACGAGCTGCCGGCCCGAGCGCACCGCCTCGCGCGCCCGCCGCGTCATGTCCAAGAGCGCCTTCACGCCGGCCTTGCGGTCGATCGCGATCATCCCGGTCTTGACCAGGAACTGGCCGAACACCGGAATCTGCATGAGCTGACGCTTGAGGATGAAGATCGGACGATTGAAGAATCCGGGCAACACGAACGTCTCCCAGAACGACTGGTGCTTTGCCACGATCACCAGCGGCCCCTGCGGTATCTTCTCGACCCCGCGGAATTCGACCTTGATGTTGCAGACCACGCGCATCAGGACCAGCGTCGCCTTGGCCCACCATTCCGCAACCGTCAGCATGGCGCGCGGCGGCAATGCGAAGGTCGGCAGCGCCATGATCGCGAGGCAGACCAGCACGGCGTAGAACAGCACGTTGAACACGAGCGAGCGCAGGAAAATCAGGAACATCGACGATCCGATTATTTTGCCGATTAATTTGCCGATCAATTTGGCTTGTTAATTGGCTTGGGCGGTGGCGGGCCGCTTGGGCTGATGACCTGCAGGCTGCTCCGACATCTCGGGCGAAAGGTCAATCCCGAAATCCTCCAGCCGCACCCTGAGCTCGGCCGCGACGTACTTGACATATTCCGACAGCAGCAGCCGCAAGGTGGACGCCGAGGTCCACCACGGCTCCTCGCGCCATTTGTCGCCGACCACCGCGAATGGGATCAACGTCGTCTGCGGCATCGCATGCGAGAATTCCACCAGCGCGCGCGGCATGTGATAGTTCGAGGTGACCACGATCAGCGACTTGAACCGCCGGCCGTCGGCCCAGCGCCGCGCCTCCGCCGCATTGCCGCGGGTCGAGAGCGCGGTGCGGTCGAGATCGACACAACAGGTCATGAAGGACTGGTTCTCCGGCAACGTCCGGGAGATGTCGCTCGCCGTCGACGTCGGGTGCACGCCGGAGATCAGGAGCCGCCTGCCGTAGCCGGCAGCGAGCAGCTCCATCGCGTCCGACACCCGCGAGGAGCCGCCGGTCAGGACCACGATGCCGTCTGCCTTGCGGCTTGGGGCGATCTCGGCGCCGCGCAATTGCGACAGGAACGCGATGAAGCCCGCCGCCGCGCCGACGAAGGCGAGCGCAATCGTCGACACCAATGCCGCGCGCAGCCAGCCGCGCGGCAGGTTCGGCGATCGATCGTCGGTCGGCGAGGTCATATGATGTCGGTGATCCCTTCCCTGAGGTGATTTTAAAAGGTTTTGAGGCGAAGTGGAGTCCCGGTTTCTTCGCCCTCTCCTGCGGGAGAACGGAAGAAAGAACTCAATCCACATCGTTCAACGTCGCAAACAGGGTCTGGCGCGAGGCCACCGCGGTGATGGCGCCGATCAGCACGGCCTGGGCCGCGAGCACGATGTAGCCGGATGGCCGCAGCGAGAAGGTGCCGAGCAGAGCCGCGAACTGGTCGCCGACGGGGGTACCGGAAAACCAGCCGGCGATCGACTCGGAGAAGCCGAACACCAGCATGGCGGCGCCGCCGCCGATCACGCCGCCCTCGAGGCCCAGCCTCAGGAAATGACGCAGGAAGTGATTGGCGATGTAGCGGTCGCCGGCGCCGACGAAATGCAGCACCTCGACGATCGGACGGTTCGCCGCCATGGCGCCACGGGTCGCGAACGAGACCGAGATGATGGTAGCGATGATGACCAGCGCGAGGATGCCGAGGCCGGCGAGCACGGTGGCGTTGGTCATCGAGCGCATCCGCTCGATCCAGGCGCGGTGATCGTCGACGCTGGCACTTGGCGCGACCTGGGTCACGCGCGCGCGCAAGACGCCGAGATCGAGCAGCGTGCCGGGTTGCACGCGCGCGATGATCATGCGCGGCACCGGCAGGTCGTCCATCGACAGCCCGGTGCCGAGCCAGGGCTCGAGCAGCTTGCCGCTCTCCTCCCGGGTGAACGGCTTGACCTCGACGACGCCGGCTTGCGCACGCATCGCCTCCGTCACCGCCGCGGTGTCGCGTTCGAGATCGCGGCCGGCCTGCGGGCGAACCTGGATGGTGATTTCGCTGGCGACGTCCGACTGCCATTCCGCGGCGGATGCGCTCACCAATAGCACCGTGCCCGTGGTCATCGACGCCAGGAAGGTCATGATGGCGACGACGGCGACCAGCGCGCGGCCCTGGATCGAGGCCCGCGGCACGATCGGCGACATGTTGCGCGCGTTGGCCGGAAGCTGCGGACGCTCCTGTCCGAGGTCGACCAACACGCCGCGCTCGTCGGTCCTACTCATAGACGTGCAACCGTCCCTGGTGCAGCACCAGCCGCCGGGCCTCGTACTGGTCCATCAGGCCGATGTCGTGGGTCGCGATGATGACGGCGGTGCCCGATTTGTTGAGCTCGATGAAGAGCCGCAGCAGGCGGCGTCCGAGCGTCGGATCGACGCTGCCGGTCGGCTCGTCCGCGAGCAGCAGTTGCGGCCGCGAGATGACGGCGCGCGCGATCGCCGCGCGCTGCTTCTCGCCGCCCGACAGGATCGGCGGCAGCGCGTCCATGCGGTCGCCGAGCCCGACCCAGCGCAGCAGGTCGATCACCTCCTTGCGATAGCTCGCCTCGCTGCGGCCCATGACGCGGAACGGCAGCGCCACGTTCTCATAGGTCGTCATGTGATCGAGCAGGCGGAAATCCTGCAGCACGATGCCGATGCGCTTGCGCAAATCGGCGATCTCGTCCTTGCCGAGACGCGAGATGTCGTGGCCGAACAGATTGACGAGTCCCCGCGTCGGCCGGTGCGACAGGAACAACAGGCGCAGCAGCGAGGTCTTGCCGGCACCGGAGGGGCCGGTAAGAAACTGGAACGAATGCGCCGGGATCTGGAAGCTGAGGTCGCGCAGGATCTCCGGCCCCAGACCGTAACGCAATCCGACATTTTCGAACCGAACCAAGCTCAGCTCCGTTCGAGAGGGGACGCGGGTCGCACTGCTGCGCTCCGCCATACGCGACCAACGGGTTTTGCCGCCGTTATGGTTTCCGGTTCGTTAACGGTCGCGCTGTAGCATACATCGTAGCATCCTTGCCGCGCGGCTCTCCCCGACGCGGTCATCGTCAAGGCTCGTCCATGCATATCGTCTGCCCCCATTGTATGACATCCTACGCCATCAAGCTTGCGAGCCTTGGGGCGAACGGACGGGCGGTCCGCTGTTCCCGCTGCAAGGAGACCTGGATCGCCCATGCCGAGGATGCCATCGAGGAGGCATCCGTCCCGGCCATGGCCGCGGCCAGCCAGGCCGACGACCAGACCGATCTTGCCGAGCAATGGAACTCCTATGCCAAGGACGACGGCGCCACTGATGCGCCCGTCGTCGACAGCCCCTCGATTGCCAGCGACTGGCCCGACGAAGAGGCCAAGGAAACCGAAGACGAGTGGTCCGCGGCCGCCCGGGAAGCCGAGGAGGAGGTCGTCGGCGCGCAGCACCAGTCCTGGTTCCGCGGCTTGTTCGGCCGCCGCGGCGCGCGGGTGAGCCGTCCAGTCGCCACCGCGTCGCCCAAAAAATCCCATTTCGGCCTGCCGACCGCCTGCGCCGCCATGGGCGCGCTGGTTCTGGCGCTGGTGATCTGGCGCGGCGACATGGTGCGGCTGCTGCCGCAGACCGCCGCCTTCTACAAGATGGTCGGGCTCGAGGTGAACCTGCGGGGCCTCGCCTTCAAGGACGTGAAGCTGTCCAGCGAGACCGTGGACGGTAAGCAGGTGCTGGTGATCGAGGGTGTGATCGTCGGCGAGGGCAAGAAGCCGCTCGACATTCCGCGGCTGCGCTTTGCCGTGCGCGACGGGCAAGGCGCCGAGATCTACGCCTGGAATACGGTGCTGGAGCAGACCGTGCTGCGGCCCGGCGAGCGCGCCTTCTTCCGCTCCCGCCTGGCCTCGCCGCCGCCGGAAGGCCGCAATATCGACGTTCGCTTCTTCAACCGGCGCGACATTGCCGGCGGCAGCGTATAATCGCGCCGCCCGGTACCGAGGTTGGTCCGAAAGTTGGTCTCATGCCGAAGATCTTGATCGCCGATGACGAAGATTCGATGCGCACGCTGGTGGCGCGCGCCATCGCCATGGACGGGCACGAAACGGTCACCGCGCAGGACGGCGCCGAGGCGCTGGAGATCCTGACCCGCGAGGACGGCGCCTTCGACCTGCTGCTCACCGACATCCAGATGCCTATCATGGACGGCATCGCGCTGGCGCTCTCCGCCGCGCGCGATTTTCCCGATTTGACCATCTTGCTGATGACCGGCTTTGCCGACCAGCGCGAGCGCGCCTCGAACCTCAATGCGCTGGTGCACGACGTCGTGACAAAACCGTTCTCGGTCGCCGACATCCGCACCGCGGTGGCGGACGCGCTGGCGGCGAAAAAGGGGTAGTGGCGGGCAACCTTAACCACACATACCGCTGTCATGCCCCGGCTTGCCGTCTTCGCTGACGCTTCGCCGGCCGAGTACCCGCGTGGGCCCGGCGTAGCATCGCGGAGCCGGGACCGGGGCATCCAGTACGCCGCGGCCTATCGACTTAGTCACTGCTGTCTCTGGAATACTGGATCGCCCGGTCCCGGCTCCGCCAAGGCCCACACGGCGCTGGCACGCCGAAGCTTCAGCGAAGGCGGCAAGCCGGGCGATGACAGTGAGCTTGTGGCGACTTCGCCTCAGAAATCCTTCAGCAGCCGCTCGATGTAATCGAGCTCGATCTGCGGGCGCGAGCTGTCGCCGAGGCGGCGGCGGAGCTCTTCGAGGATGCGGCGGACGCGCTGGGCGTCGATCTCGCCCGGGATCTTGACGGTGTAGTCGTCGCTGAGATCGCGGCCGTGAAGCGGGCGGCCCAGCGGATCGGTCTGATTGCCGCCGCTTTGCTGCCGGCCGGCCCGATTGCCGGGACCATCGCCCTGCCCGTCGCCATCGCCCTGCTGCATCGCCTCGGCCATCTTCTGCGCGCCCTTGCGCATCGCGTCGAGGGCCTTGCCCTGCGAGTCCACGGCGCCATCGGCATTGCCTTCGCCGAGCTTCGAGCCGGCATCGCCCATGGCGCCGTCGGCGGCATCGAGGCTGCCGTCATCATCACCCTGGTCGCCGTCCTGATCGCCGCTCTGGCCCGGATCGCCCTGCTGCCCTTTCTGACCCTGCTGACCCTTCTGGCCTTTCTGTCCCTTCTGCGCGAGGCCGCGCTTGGCGAGCTCGTCCTGCAGCTTCTTCAGGCGGTCGCGCAGCGACTGCTGATCCTGCTGCAGGTCCGACATCGACTGGTCGCCCTGCGGCTTGCCGCGCGAGCGGTCACGCCGGGAATCCTGGCCCTGCTTGAAAGTCTTGTCGCGCAATTGCTGCTGCTTGCGGATCATGTCGCTGAGCTCGTTCAGCGCCTGCTCCATGTCGCTCTCGCCGGACTGCCCGGGCTGCGCCATCTGGAGATTTTCCATGATCTGCGCGAGCTGCTCGAGCATGCGCTGGGCCGCCTCTTTATTGCCCTCACGCGCCGCCTTCTCGATCTGCCGCAGCAGGTCATCCAGATCGCGCTGCGTGATGACGGAACGATCGCGATTGGACGACTGGCTTCTTTCCGTGGCGCGCTTGTACTCCTCGAGCTTCTGAATGGCGTCGGACTGGTTGTTCAGGCTCTTCCCGGATTCCTTCTGCCTGAGGCTGTCGCCGGATTCCTGCATCGCCTTTTCCGCGCTGTCGAGCAGCGCATCGGGATCCTGATCCAGCTGAGCCGCGGCCGGCGAGACGCCGCCCAACAGCATGGCGAGGCAGGCGATCGACATCGCCTTCAAGACTGGCACGGGTGCTAGCTTCCGCATTTCCGGTCCCGCGTAAACTGGTTGGTCTTGTCGTCCCCCGCCTTGTTGGCACGGCTGTTCGCCGATTTGCGATAGGCCTGAAGCTGCTCGCGCAAGACGTCCTGCTGCTGCGCCAGCTCGGCGAGCTGCTCGGGCGTCGCATGCTGGGTCTTTTGTCGCAGCTCGACTGCCTTGTCGAGGATGAGCTGGACCTCCGCCGGGAACGGCTGCCGGGCGCCGAGCGGATTCTGCTCGGCGCGGCGGGCGAGATCGCGCACCTTGCCGGCCATGGCCTCACGCAGCTTCTGCGTCAGCACCCTGAGCTCGTCCTCGCTGGCTCCGCGGTCCAGCGCCGCCTTGAGCGCATCCTGCGCCGAGCGTAGCGCGGCGTTGACACTGCCGGCGACGCCGTCATCCTCGATGGTCGTCGCGAAGGCCCACATGCTCGCCACCACGTTGCGCAGCGCATCGTCGGTGCGGGCGGCCTCGAGCTGGCTCGCCAGACTCCGGAGGCCGAGATAGCAGCCGGCATCCGGCGTGAACAATTCGGGTGCGATCATGAGCGCGTCGAGCGCGGTGTAGACGTCGGAATTCCTGTTGGCGTCGAGCGCGAGGATGCGGCGCTGCTCGATCAGCGCGCGCGCGAGCGAGTTGGTGAACAGACGCTCGGGCAGGCGCATGTTGAAGGGTTCGCTCCTGGCCTCGTTGCCGGCCTCGTCCTTGGCGGTGAGCGTCAGCGTGACGTCGGCGCCGGCATAGGGGTCCTCGCTGAGATCCTTCACGGTCTGGCCGACGCCGTTGCGGGTGCGCGCGTTCGGCAGCACGAGCGGGAATTGCGGCGGCTGGAACAGCGGACGCGCCGCGGCCTTGCCGTCGGAATCCTTGCTGCCATCCTTGACGGCATCTTTGGCGTCGGCGGGGCGCAAGGCAATCTGGGCATCCGCGCCGGTCACGCCGTAATCGTCCTCGATCTTGTAGGAGAGCTGGAGCCCGCCGCGCGCCTGGCGCTCGGGATCCTTGGCGAGCGCGATCGTCGGTGCACGGTCCGGCGTTGCCGCAAACGCCCATTGCGGCTGGCCGGAGGGCGCGCGGACATGTGCGGTGCCGTCAGCGGCGATGGTGAAATGCTTCTCGTTGGTGCCCTTGGGCGCGGCTTCCGCGGGAGCGGCCTCCTTGAGGCCGCCGGAGACGACGACATCCAGGCTGCCGCCGGAGGAGCGTACGATCAGGGTCGAGCCGGCGGGAACGGCAAGCGGGCCGGCGGCGGGCAGCGCCGCGGCCTCCTTGTTGGCGGCCGACAGGATGACCGGCGGCTTGCCGGTGTAAAGCGGCGGAGTGACCCAGGCATCGACGCGAACATTGGCCGGCGCCAGCACGCCGTTCCAGTCGAAAGCGGCCCCGAGCCGCATCGCGCGCTCATCGCCGGCGGCGAAGAAGGTCGCGACCAGCATCACCATGACCAGCGCGCGCAGCGCCCAGGGATCATGCAGCGCGAGCCGCGGATGCGGCAGACCGGCGCGGATGCGCTTGAGCGAGGCTAGCGTACGCTCGCGCTGCGCCTGCCACAGCGCCTGTGCGACCGGGTCCTGCGAGGACAGCGTGTCCGTCAGCGTCGTGGCCGGGCGATGACGGATGCCGGAGCCACGATCGAGCCGGCTGAGTGCCTCCTCGCGGCTCGGCCAGCGGAAGCGAATCAAGGGAAACAGGACGGCAATGGCGATGCCGGCGAAAACGACGAGACCGATGGCACGGGCAACGAACGGCAGCGCCAGCCAGAGGCCGGCCCAGGACACCACCAGGAACAGGCCGACGACGGTCAGAAGCCGCGCCAAATTCGGCCAGGCACGCTCCCACGCGATGGCATAAATGGCCCGATCGAGGGCTTGCGCCAGCTTCAGCCGCGACAGAGCATCGCTGTTGCGGATCGGGTCTGACGGGTCGGGGGTGACGCCGTTCAATCAACTCTCCAGGTTGCCCGGTAGAGAAGCCTATCACAACGGCAGCACTGAGGCATCCGTTCCGGCACGGGAGACACCCCTTTTCCCGCATAACACGAGGACGTGACTGGCCCGCGGCAACCCCGTAATTTCCGCGCCGCCCCGAGGGACAAGAGAGGATACGCCATGGACAAGAAGATGCACGACAAGGGCCTGGAAGTCCGCAAAGCGGTGCTGGGCGAGGCCTATGTCAACAACGCACTGAAGAACGTCGACGATTTCAACCGCCCGTTCCAGGAGATGCTGAACGAATATTGCTGGGGCACGGTGTGGGGCCGCGAGGAGCTGCCGCGCAAGACCCGCAGCATGCTCAACATCGCCATGATCGCGATCCTCAACCGCCAGCACGAGTTTCGCGCGCATCTGAAGGGCGCGCTGACCAATGGCGTCAGCCGCGAGGAGATCCGCGAGATCCTGATGCAGGTCGCGATCTATGGCGGCATGCCCGCCGCCGTCGACAGCTTCCGCATCGCGCGCGAGGTGTTCGCGGAGATCGACGGCAAGGCGTGAGATGTCGTCAAAATCTCCGCTGTCGTCCCGGGGCGCGCGTAGCGCGAACCCGGGACCCATAACCACAGGCAGCTGTGGTTAGCGGGACTCGGAGTGACCGCTTCCGCGCAACGACACCTCCCTGTGGTTATGGGTCCCGGGCTCATCGCTTCGCGATGCCCCGGGACGACGAGCGGAGAATGATGGCCGCTTCACGTTCAACCACCAACGAATAACAACCACAAGGAAACACCATGGACATCGGATTCATCGGGCTCGGAAACATGGGTTTCCCGATGGCGCGGCGGCTGATCGAGGCGGGACACAGGCTCGTCGTGTTCGACACGCGCAAGGAGGTGACGGGCAAGCTCGAAGCGCTCGGCGCTAAGCCAGCGACATCGCCGAAGGACGTCGCCGACCAGGTCGAGACCGTGATGGCGAGCCTGCCCTCGCTGCAGGCTTCGCTCGATGTTGCAACGGGAGCGAACGGCGTCATCGAAGGCAGCCGCGCAAAGCGCTTCATTGATCTCTCCACCGTCGGATCCGCGATGGCCGTGAAAATTCACGGCCTCCTCGCCAAGCGCAACATCGTGCAGATCGACTGCCCCGTCTCCGGCGGCGTCGGCGGTGCCGAGAAGGGCACGCTGGCGGTGATGGTGTCAGGGCCGAAGGCGGAGTTCGAGCTGCTCAGGCCCGCCCTCGACGTGATCGGGAAAGTGTTCTTCATCGGCGAGAAGCCCGGCGCGGCGCAGACCATGAAGCTCGCCAACAATTTCCTGTCGGCCACCGCGATCGTGGCGACCTCGGAAGCGGTCGTGATGGGCGTGAAGGCCGGGCTTGATCCCGCCGTCATGATCGACGTCATCAATGCCGGCTCCGGCATGAACACCGCGAGCCGAGACAAGTTTCCGCGCGCCGTGCTGCCGCGCAGCTTCGACTTCGGCTTCGCCACGGGCCTGATGGTGAAGGACGTGCGGCTGGCGCTGGAGGAGATGAAGCAGCTCGGCCTGTCGATGGAGGTCGCCGACGCGGTCGGGCGGTTGTGGGAGACCGTGATCAGCGCGGAAGGCGCCGAGTCCGATTTCACCGCGGCGATCAAGCCGATCGAGAAGAAGGCGGGCGTTGTGGTGGGTGGAGCGAAGGGTGGGGTGACGGGGAAGTAGCGATCCCAATCTCCGCTCGTCGTCCCGGACAAGCGAAGCGCAGATCCGGGACCCATAGCCACAGGAGGGTGTTTGGCGAAGGCTCGGAGTCACCAGCTTCGAGTCATAACCACTTCCTGTGGTTATGGGTCCCCGCCTACGCGGCGACGACACCGCGGCTGTTGAGCCGGCGTCGTCTCACAGCCACGGCGCCGGCGTGTCCATCGCGATCAGCTGCTCGACCTCGATGCGCGGACGGACCACGGCGTACTGATCGTCCTTCACCAGCACCTCCGGCACCAGCGGCCGCGTGTTGTAGGTGCCGGCCTGCACCGCGCCATAGGCGCCCGCGGTCATGATGGCGATGAGATCGCCGGGCGCGGGCGTCGGCAGCGTGCGGTCGAGCGCGAGATAGTCGCCGGTCTCGCAGACCGGGCCGACGACATCGGCCATGATGGTGGCGGCGCCCTTGGCGGGCTGCGTCACCGGCAGGATGTCGTGATGCGCCTCGTACAGCGTCGGGCGGATGAGGTCGTTCATGGCGGCGTCGATGATGACGAAATTCTTGCCGTCGCCATGCTTCACATAGATCACCTTGGCGACCAGGATGCCGGCATTGCCGACGATCATGCGGCCCGGCTCGAACATCAGCGTACAGCCGAGATTGTGGCTGACGCGCTTGACCATGGCGGCATAGGCGGCCGGCGCCGGCGGCGCTTCGCGGTCCATGTAATAGGGAATGCCGAGGCCGCCGCCGAAATCGACGTGGCTGATGTTGTGGCCATCGGCGCGCAGCGTCTGCACGAACTCGGAGAGGATGCGGAAGGCGGTCTCCATGCCGGAAAGGTCGGTGATCTGGCTGCCGATATGCACATCGGTGCCGGTCACCTCGATGCCCGGGAGCTTGGCGGCGCGGGCATAGACCTCTCGCGCATGCACGATCGGGATGCCGAACTTGTTCTCGGACTTGCCGGTGGAAATCTTGGCGTGGGTGCCGGCATCGACATCGGGATTGACGCGGAGCGAGATGCGCGCGGTCTTGCCCGTCTCGGTCGCCAGGCGCGACAGCAGCTCGAGCTCGGGCTCGGATTCGACGTTGAGACAGAGGATGTCGGCGGCGAGCGCGGCGCGCAGCTCCTGTTCGGTTTTGCCGACACCGGAGAACAGGATCTTATTCGGCGGAATGCCGGCGGCCAGCGCGCGCTTCAATTCACCACCGGAGACGACGTCGGCGCCGGCGCCCAGCTTGGCCAGCGTGCGCAGCACCGACTGGTTCGAGTTCGCCTTCATGGCGTAGCAGACCAGCACCTTCTCGCCGGCGAAGGCCTCGGTGAAGACGCGATAGTGCCGCTCCAGCGTCGCGGTCGAATAGCAATAGAACGGCGTGCCGACGGTTGCGGCCAGCTCGGACAGGTTCACCGCCTCGGCGTGCAGCACGCCGTTGCGATAGTCGAAATGGTTCATGACGCAGGCTCGGTTGTCCCGGCTTATTTCTTGCCGGGAGGTTCGTCCAGGAGCGGATCGAGAATGAACGGTTTCTTCCTGCCCTTGGCCGCCGCGGGCGCGGCATCCGCACCGTAGGTGGGATTGAACACGCTCGGCGTCCTCTGGGCCTCGGTCTCGGTGTCGGTTGGCGCAGCACCGTTGGCCGTGGGCGCGTTGGCGGTCGGCGGCAAATCCAGCGGGCCCTTGCGGCCGCAGCCGGCAAGCGCAAGCGCCGTCAGGCTCAAGACAATGATGGCCCACCCCGAGCCGGCCGGGCGAAACTTTGACGTCACGACGAAATCCCCACTACGCGGGGCGCACCATACAGAGATTGGCGCGCTCTGGCGAGAGCCGGATGACCATGAAACATAAGCGAAATTTTGCCCCTCAGCCCAATTTTCGCTCTTTTTCCAGCCGCTTCGCCCAGGCCTTGGCCTGCGACGCCACGTTCTTCGGCGCGGTGCCGCCGAAGCTGGTGCGGCTCTTCACCGACGATTCGACCGAGAGCACGCCGAGCACGTCCTTGGTGATTTTCGGCTCGATCGCCTGCATCTCCTTCAGCGGCAGCTCGTGCAGCGCGACGCCGCCCTCGGCGGCCTTGGCGACGATGCGGCCGGTGACGTGATGGGCTTCACGGAACGGCATTTTCAGCGTCCGCACCAGCCAGTCGGCAAGGTCGGTCGCGGTGGCATAGCCCTCGCCCGCAGCAAGCTTCATCTTGGCTTCGTCAGGCACGAGGTCGCGGACCATGCCGGTCATGGCGCGGATCGCCAGCGACAGCGCGGCAAAGCCCTCCATGGCGCCCTGCTTGTCCTCCTGCATGTCCTTTTGATAGGCGAGCGGCAGGCCCTTCATCACGATCAGGAGACCGTTGAGCGCGCCGATGACGCGGCCGGTCTTGGCGCGCACCAGCTCGGCGGCATCCGGATTGCGCTTCTGCGGCATGATCGAGGACCCAGTGGTGAACTTGTCGCTGAGCCGGATCATGCCGACCAGCGGCGAGGTCCAGATCACGATCTCCTCGGCAAAGCGCGACATGTGGACGGCACAGATCGAGGCGGCCGACAATGTCTCCAGCACGAAGTCGCGGTCGGAGACGGCATCGAGCGAGTTCGCCATCGGACGGTCGAAGCCAAGCGCCTTCGCGGTGGCGTGGCGGTCGATCGGGAACGAGGTGCCGGCCAGCGCGGCGGCGCCGAGCGGGGATTCATTGAGCCGCTTGCGCGCATCCTGGAAACGGCCGCGATCGCGCGCGGCCATCTCGACATAGGCGAGCAGATGATGGCCGAAGGTCACGGGCTGCGCGGTCTGCAGATGGGTGAAGCCGGGCATCACGGTGGCGGCATGCTCCAGCGCGCGATTGACCAGCGCGGCCTGGAACGCGGCGAGCGCCGCGTCGGTCTCGTCGAGAACATCGCGGACATAGAGACGGAAATCGGTCGCGACCTGGTCGTTGCGCGAGCGCGCGGTGTGCAGGCGGCCGGCGGCGGGGCCGATCAGCTCGGACAAGCGGCTCTCGACATTCATATGGATGTCCTCAAGCGCGCGCTTGAACTCGAAGCCGCCCTTGCCGATCTCTGACAAAATCGTGTCTAGACCCTTGCCGATATTTTTCGCATCAGAGCCCGTGATGATGCCCTGGCTGGCAAGCATCGCAGCGTGGGCCTTGGACGCGGCAATGTCCTGGGCGAAGAGGTGACGATCGACGTCGATGGAGACGTTGATCTCTTCCATGATCTCGTCGGGACGTTCCGAGAACCGGCCGCCCCACATCTTGTTGCTCATGATCCCCTGCTCACGCCTTGATTTGCCGCACGTTTGCTGGCCGCCGCCAGCCGTATTAAGAGGCCCCTGATAGCCATATCTGCGACCGGATGACAAACGATATGCTCGACAAGACGCCCTCCGCCACGCGCCGGGTCCCCCTCGTCATCGCCACCGTGGCGGTCGGAGGGCTGGCCGGCTTCGCCGCGCTGTACGGACTGGGCCTGGGCCGGTCGCCTGGCGGCGATCCGGCCTGCAAGCCGGCGGTTGCGACGGCGCAGAAAATCGCCCCCCTCGCCCACGGCGAGCTGGCGGCGCTGACCATGGCGAGCGCCCCCCTGAAGCTGCCCGACCTCGCCTTCGAGGACGCCGACGGCAAGCCGAAGAAGCTGTCCGATTTCCGCGGCAAGACGCTGCTGGTGAACCTCTGGGCCACCTGGTGCGTGCCATGTCGGAAGGAAATGCCGGCGCTGGACGAGCTCCACAGCAAGCTGTCGGGCCCGAATTTCGAGGTGGTGGCGATCAATATCGACACCCGCGACCCCGAGAAGCCGAAGACGTTCCTGAAAGAGGCCAATCTGACCAGGATCGGCTATTTCAGCGACCAAAAAGCAAAGGTTTTTCAAGATCTTAAGGCGATAGGCCGGGCGCTTGGCATGCCCACCTCCGTGCTGATCGATCCGCAAGGCTGCGAGATTGCGACGATTGCGGGACCGGCGGAATGGGCGAGCGAGGACGCGCTCAAGCTGATCCGGGCGGCGACGGGCAAGGCCGCCGCGGCGCTCTAGGGATTTTTAGGCGGTGACGTTGAGATTGGCGCCGACGCCGGCACCGACATTGGCCAGCGAAGGCTGCCCGGCACCCATCAGCGTCAGGACGGTGGATTTCTCCATGTCCATGTTCTGCTTGGTCAGCGTCGCCGAGATATTCGACTGCAGCGCGCCTTGCTGAGCGGCCAGCATGGTGCTGACCATTGCCATCATGTCCATTACGCGAACCCTCTTACCGGCTGCAGCCTAGGCGCGAGGGGTTAATGAGACATGAATTGTCACAGGACCGTGGTGTGGCCTCTTGTCTGTGTCCCGGACGCGGCGCGGCACGAAGTGACGCACCGCAGAGCCGGGACCCATGCTTCAGCGTGCACGAGGCTTCTGGGCCCCGGCTCTGCAGCGCATCGCTGACGCGCTGCGCAGCGTCCGGGGCACGAAACCGCCTTAGCGCGTCGGAACCGGCTTGGCGCCGCGGTAATCGTAGAAGCCGCGCTGGGTCTTGCGGCCGAGCCAGCCGGCCTCGACATATTTCACCAGCAGCGGGCACGGGCGGTACTTGGAATCGGCCAGCCCCTCATGCAGCACCTGCATGATGGAGAGGCAGGTATCGAGGCCGATGAAATCAGCCAGCTCCAGCGGGCCCATCGGATGGTGGGCGCCGAGCTTCATGGCCGCGTCGATCGCCTCCACGTTGCCGACGCCTTCATACAGCGTGTAGATCGCCTCGTTGATCATCGGCAGCAGGATGCGGTTGACGATGAAGGCCGGGAAATCCTCGGAGACCGCGACCTGCTTGCCAAGCTTGGCAACGAATTCCTTGGACGCCTCGAAGGTCTGGTCGTCGGTGGCGATGCCGCGGATCAGCTCCACCAGCTCCATCAGCGGCACCGGATTCATGAAGTGAATGCCGATGAAGCGCTCGGGCCGGTCGGTGGCGGCGGCAAGCCGGGTGATCGAGATCGAGGAGGTATCGGAGGCGACGATTGCCTCGGGCTTCAGCACCGCGCAGAGCTCGTGGAAGATCTTGCGCTTGACCTCTTCCTTCTCGACCGCGGTCTCGATCACGAGGTCGCAGTCGGCGAGGTCGTCCAGCTTCTCGGCGGACGTGATGCGCGCCATCGCCTTGGCCTTGTCGTCCTCGGAGACGGCCTTCTTGGAGACCTGGCGCGCCAGATTGCCATTGATGGTGGCCATGCCCGACTTGAGGCGATCAGGCGAAACGTCGTTGAGCACCACGTCGAAGCCGGCCAGCGCCGCGACATGCGCGATGCCGTTGCCCATCTGACCCGCGCCGATCACGCCGACCTTCTTGATCACTGCCGCCATAATGTCATCCACCGGAACGGCGCGCGACGAGCGCGCCTGCTATCCCCCGAGCCGGGAGGTCTGATTTGATCAGAAGCTTGATTTAATCAGAACCCGGGCTCGAAACCTAGATTGGATCGCTTCCCCGGCGTGCCCCACGCCAAAGAAAACGCTTCAGAAATGAAACACCGGCCGGAGTTTATGCCTCCGGCCGGTGTTTTTGGCGTCTTTTACTTGCCAAGCTTGCCAAGTTCGGCCGTCAATTCCGGAACCGCCTGGTAGAGATCGGCGACCAGGCCGTAATCGGCAACCTGGAAGATCGGCGCGTCCTCGTCCTTGTTGATCGCGACGATCACCTTGGAGTCCTTCATGCCGGCCAGATGCTGGATCGCGCCGGAAATGCCGACGGCGACATAGAGCTCGGGCGCCACGACCTTGCCGGTCTGGCCGACCTGCCAGTCGTTCGGCGCATAGCCGGCGTCCACCGCCGCACGCGAGGCACCGACACCGGCCCCAAGCTTGTCGGCGAGCGGCTCGATGTACTTGGCAAAATTCTCGCGGCTCTGCATGGCGCGGCCACCGGAGACGATGATCTTGGCCGAGGTCAGTTCGGGACGATCGCTCTTGGCGACCTCCTCGCCGACGAAGGACGACAGGGCCGGATCGGCCGCCGCCGCGACGGTCTCGACCGGTGCGCTGCCACCCTCGCCGGCTGCGGCGAAGGTCGAGGTCCGCACCGTGATGACCTTCTTGGCGTCCTTGGACTTCACGGTCTGGATGGCGTTGCCGGCATAGATCGGGCGCTCATAGGTGTCGGGGGCGACCACCTTGATGATTTCCGAGACCTGCATGACGTCGAGCAGGGCGGCGACGCGCGGCATCACGTTCTTGAAGCGCGAGGTCGCGGGCGCGACGATCGCATCATAGCCGGAGGCCAGCGAAACGATCAGCGCGGCCAGCGGCTCGGCGAGATCGTGCGCATAGAGCTCGCCATCGGCGAGCAGCACCTTCTTGACGCCGGCAAGCTTGGCAGCGGCATCCGCCGCGGCCTTGGCGTTCTGGCCGGCAACGAGGACCTCGACGTCCGCGCCGAGCGCGGCAGCCGCGGTCAGGGCCTTGTTGGTCGCATCCTTGAGCGACGCATTGTCGTGTTCGGCAATCAGCAGCGTCGTCATCAGAGCACCCCGGCTTCGTTCTTGAGTTTCGACACCAGCTCGGCGACGTCCTTGACCTTGACGCCCGCCTTGCGGCCGGCCGGCTCCGTCGTCTTGACGACCTCGAGACGCGGAGCGACGTCGACGCCGTAATCGGCGACGGTCTTGTCCGCGATCGGCTTCTTCTTGGCCTTCATGATGTTCGGCAGCGAGGCATAGCGCGGCTCGTTGAGACGCAGATCGGTGGTGACGATCGTCGGTCCCTTCAGCTTCACGGTCTGGAGTCCGCCGTCGACTTCGCGGGTGACCTTGAAGTCAGAACCTTCGACCTCGAGCTTCGAGGCGAAGGTCGCCTGCGACCAGCCGAGCAGCGCAGCCAGCATCTGGCCGGTCTGGTTGCTGTCGTCGTCGATCGCCTGCTTGCCGAGAATGATCAGGCCCGGCTGCTCTTCTTCGGCAACCTTCTTCAGGATCTTGGCGACCGCGAGCGGCTCGACGGTGCCCTCGGCCTTCACCAGGATGCCGCGATCGGCGCCCATGGCAAGACCCGTGCGGATCGTCTCCGACGCCTGCGCAGGTCCAATCGAAACCACCACGACTTCGGTCGCCTTGCCGGCTTCCTTCAGGCGCAGCGCTTCTTCGACCGCGATTTCGTCGAACGGGTTCATCGACATCTTGACGTTGGCGAGTTCAACGCCCGATCCATCGCCCTTGACGCGGACCTTGACGTTGTAATCGACCACCCGCTTTACCGGCACTAAGACCTTCATCGATCCTCTTTCACTCAATTTAGGAGGGGGGTTATCAACTGGCGCGGAACCTAAAGGCCCGATCTGCCCCGGTCAACGCGCGAACGGGCCTAATTTTAGCCCTCTGAAATGCGAGACCTCGATGGGTCAGCGGTTCTGGCCCGGAACCCAGAGCACGTCGCCGGCGCCATTCCCGTTGGCGGCTCGGCTGGCCACGAACAGGAAGTCCGACAGGCGGTTCATATATTGGATGCCAGCTGCACTGACCTGCTCCCCGGGTCGGGCCGCCAGTTCCACGATCACCCGTTCCGCCCTGCGGCATATCGTGCGCGCCACATGGAGATGAGCAGCAGCCGGCGTGCCGCCGGGAAGCACGAAGGAGGTCAGCGGCGCGAGCTTGTCGTTGAGCGCATCGATGTCGCGCTCGAGCCGTTCGACCTGGCTCGCCACCACCCGCAGGCGCTCGGCTTTGCCGTCACGTTCCGGAACCGCAAGGTCGGCGCCGAGATCGAACAGATCGTTCTGGATGCGGCCCAGCATCGCGTGGAGCTCGGGCGCATCCTGGGTATGGAGCCGCACCACGCCGATCGCAGCATTGGTTTCGTCGACCGTGCCATAGGCCTCGATACGCAGATCGTATTTTGGGCGGCGCTCGCCCGAGCCGAGGGCCGTCGTGCCGTCGTCACCGGTCTTCGTGTAGATGCGATTCAGTACGACCATAGAGGCCTCTTAATTTTGGGCATGATCTCGTCGGAAAACCGCTTCACACTTTGCGCTAACGCGGCCCTTCGGGTCCGGATCATGCCTTACCGCCCCATCGCCCAGACCGCGAGCATTGCGATGACGATCGCCACGAACTGAAGCAGCACGCGCCAGCGCATCAGCTTCTGCGAGGTATTGGGCGAGCCGCCGCGCATCATGTTGATGAGCCCGAGCAGCAGCACCAACGCCACGGCGCCGGCTGCCGCCGGCAGGATGAAAGTCGTCAGGAGAGATGCCATTGGGGGGTGATAACACCGTGCGCGCCGGTCCGCCATGGTGCCGCGGCAGCCTCCGGCGTCCTTCCGGGCGATGCGAAGCGTCGAGCCAGGAATCCGTCGGGCCACCCCTACTGCGGCGAAATGGATTCTCAGATGCGCAATTGCGCATCATAGCTCGCGCTGCGCGCGCCCCGGAATGACAGCGAGGCGCCTCGCGAACTGGCTTTTGGGGCAAGAATATCAGATGGTAGCGCGATGATTTCCGATTTGCGCCCATTGCCTATTCTCCTGATCTCTCCCTACGTGCAGGGAGAGCGAGCAGCGGTGTAGGTGCCACGTGAAAGCCATCCGCTACATTTACTGCGTCTTGGAGGATGCGTTCTACACGTTCCTGGCCGACGACGGCTGGGCGATCGCGAGCCACATCGCCCTGTCGACGCTGATGGCGTTGTTCCCGTTCCTGATCGTGCTGACCTCACTCGCGGGCTTCTTCGGCTCCAAGGAACTCGCCGACCAGGCCGCCAGCCTAATGCTGCAGATCTGGCCGAAGCAGGTCGCCGATTCGATCTCGGGCGAGGTGCATGACGTGCTGACCACGACCCGCACCGGCATTCTGACGATCGGCGCGGCGCTGTCGGTCTATTTCGCCTCCAACGGCGTCGAGGCCCTCCGGGTCGCACTCAATCGCGCCTATGCGGTGGTGGAGATGCGGCGCTGGTACTGGCTGCGTCTGGAATCGATTGTCTACACGCTGATTGCGGCCTTCACCGCGCTCGCCATGGCGTTCCTGATCGTGCTCGGTCCGCTCTTGATCGAGGCGGCGCGGCGCCACATCCCGCTGTTCGTCGAGTCCAACGAAAGCATCCTCACCTGGCTGCGCTACGGCATCACGATCGGTGCGCTGGTGGTGGCGCTGATCATCCTGCACGTCTGGCTGCCGGCGGGACGGCGCGGCTTCCTCCAGATCCTGCCCGGCATCGTCTTCACCATCGTGGCGTCGCTGATCTCCGGCATCGTGTTCGGGCAATATCTGGCGCGCTTCGCCAACAATTACGTGACGATGTATGCGGGGCTCGCCTCGGTGATCATCGCGCTGGTGTTCCTGTATTTCATCGCCGCGATCTTCGTTTACGGCGGCGAGCTCAATGCCGCGATCATCAAGTCACGGCTTCCTCACGGCGTGTCGCTTCAAGCAGCGCAGTCGCTAAAGCCCGCGGAGACACAGGCTTGACCAGGAAGGCGTCGGCGCCGGCCTCGCGCGAGGCCGCCTCGTCCTCGCCGCGACCGGACACCCCGATGATCGGGATCCGAGCCAGCGGCGCCTGCATGGTGCGGATCCGCCTGATGGCCTCGACGCCGTCGATGCCGGGCAGCACCATATCCATCAGCACCGCATCGAACGCGCCTTGCGCCAGCCGGCCGACGGCATCCTCGCCGCGCCCGATGAACTCGGCATGATGGCCGAGCTCGGTCAAAATCGTGTTGAGCACGACGCGGCCGAACGGATTGTCCTCGACGCTGAGGACGCGCAGCGCCGCGACCGCATCCGCCTCGGTCTCGCCCTTCGCCTTGCGGGATTTGCTGGGGCCCGCCGCATCGAGCGACACCGTCAGCGTAAAGGTGGCGCCGCCGCCGCGGCGCGGTGCGACGGTGATGTCGCCGCCCATCGCGCGCGCCAATTGCTTGACCGAGGACAGCCCTAAGCCGGCGCCGCCGAAGCGCGAGGCAATGGTGACATTGGCCTGGGTGAACGGGCGGAACAGCCGCTTGATCTCGACCATGGTCAGACCGATGCCGCTGTCGGACACCGCGAAGGCGACGCCGACCCTGCCCTTCTCTTTTGACTTGCCCTTTGCCTTGCCCTTGGCAGGACGCCAGGGCGCGACCTCGAGCGCCACGCCGCCCTGGTCGGTGAACTTCACGGCATTGTCGATCAGGTTCTCGAGCGCGGCGCGCAGGCGGACGGGATCGCCGACCACGAGGCCGGGGAGCTTGTCGGAGATCTCGACCTGGGCCTGGAGACCCTTGGCCGCGGCACGCCCGGCCAGTGAATCGCCGGCGCTGCGGGCGAGCGTGCGGAGATCGAACAGGTCCTGCCGCAGCGTACTTCCGGCCTTGCTGGCGCCCTTGCCGGTTCTGGCGGCATCCACGAACAGCGTGGCAAGGCTCGCCAGATGCTCGGCACCGGCCTTGATGGTGTCGGCCCAGCGCCGTTCCCGCTCGCCGAGATCGGAGGTCGCCAGCAGGTCGCTGATCGCCAGGATGCCGGTCAGGGGGGTGCGGACCTCATGGGCAAAGGCGGCGAGCGCCGCCTGGACGACATCCGGCGCGACCGTCTTGGTGCTGCGCTTGCGCAACCCACCGGTCGTCCCGGACCGCTTCCGAGGCGGTCGCCTGGACGTCCGCGTGGTGCGCGCTGGGCGCTTTTTCGCCGCCATAAATCCCCTTCGAAGTGTCCCCTTCGAACCCCGGGCTGTCGGCCAAGCATGGCACGGCGGAACCCCCGGAGTCACGGCGGCGTTTCGCTAACCCCCAGAGAAACTTAACCTAATCCCACCAGCCGACGGATGCCGGCAGGCGTGATGCCGGCCGCACGCAAGGCGTGAAGACCGGTCGAGCCGCTCGATTTCGACAGCTTCCGCCCCTCGCTGTCGCAAATCAGCCGGTGATGACGGTAGGCGGGTTCGGGCAGGCTGAGCAGGACCTGGAGCAGGCGGTGGACGGCGGTGGCGTGAAACAAGTCCTGGCCGCGCACGATCTCGCTGACGCCCTGAAGCGCATCGTCGACGACGACGGACAGGTGGTAGCTGGTCGGTGTCTCCTTGCGCGCCAGGATAACGTCACCCCAGGCCTCGGGCCGCGCCGGGACGGTGCCGTGCTCGCCATCGGGCCCCTCGCCCAGCTCATTCCAGGTCAGGCCGCCGACGCGCCGACAGGCGACCGCCATGTCGAGCCGCAGCGCGTAGGGCGCGCCGCTGTCGATCAGGCGCGCCCGCGCGTCAGCAGGCAGCGATTTGGACTCGCCGGGATAAAGCGGCGCGCCGTCGGGATCACGCGGCCACGGGCCATCCGCCTCGCGCGCGGAAACGAGCTTTGCGATCTCGGCGCGGCTTTCGAAGGCGGGATAGACGAGCCCAAGCGCCGACAGCTTGTCCAGCGCGGCACGATAATCGGCGAGATGCTCCGACTGTCGCCGCACCGGTGTCTCCCAATCAATTCCGAGCCAGGCCAGATCCTCGTAGACCGCCGCCTCGAATTCCGGCCGGCAGCGCGTCGTGTCGATGTCCTCGATCCGCAGCAACAGCCGGCCGCCCGACTCGCGCGCGCGGTCGAAATTCAGCAGCGCCGAATAGGCGTGGCCAAGATGGAGGTAGCCGTTCGGGCTCGGAGCGAATCGGAAAACGGGTGGTGTCATGAGAAAGAACTCGTCATGGCCGGGCTTGACCGCCTCGGCTGTCATTCCGGGGCGGTCCGCAGGACCGAACCCGGAATCTCGAGATTCCGGGTTCGACTTCGCATCGCCCCGGAATGACGGAGTAGGATAATAGATAAGCGGGTCAAGCCCGGCCACATGACGTCCGAAAGAGTTTGCCAAACTGCAATGACCATCCATCTCGAATCCCAGTCCGATCTCGAAGAGGCCGTCCACGCGCTGATCAAGCGTGACCCGCGCCTCAAACCCGTGTTCGAGATCGCGGGCATGCCGGCGCTGCGGCGGCGCGAGCCGGGTTTTGCGGGCCTTGCCCACATCGTCTGCGGCCAGCAACTCTCGACCGCGAGCGCGGCGGCAATCTGGGGACGGTTGTCGGCCGCCTTCGATCCGTTCGACCACGACGCGGTGCGCCGGGCCCGCACTGACCGGCTCGGGCGGCTCGGCCTGTCGGCTGCCAAGATCAAGACGCTGAAGCATCTCGCCCGCGAGATCGGCGCGCAGCGACTGAACCTCGACGTGCTCGCCGAGGAGGATGCCGACGCCGCGCATCACACGCTGATCGCGCTGCCCGGCATCGGCCCCTGGACCGCGGACGTCTACCTCCTGTTCTGCCTCGGCCATGGCGATGCCTGGCCCGCCGGCGATCTCGCCGTGCAGGAGGCCATCAAGGTCGGCCTCGGCCTTCAGGCGCGGCCGACGGAGAAGCAGATGGCGCCGCTCGCCGAGCCCTGGCGTCCGCTGCGCGGCGCGGCGGCGCATCTGTGGTGGAGCTATTATCGCGCGGTGAAGAAGCGCGAGGGCGTGCTCGCCGGCTCGGGCTAAAGCGCGACGCGATTAGGATGAAACGTCATCGCGCTTTTCGGAAAACCGCTGCGCACTTTCCCGGATCATGCTTTAGCCCCGCAGCCTCGCGCGGTCGGCCCGGGCGCATTCGGCGACGAAATCCACGACAGCACGCACCGCCGGAAGCTCGACGAGGTCGGGATGGGCCAGCAGCCACAGGTCCGCCACGCTGGCGAGCTTTTGCGGGGCGACGCGTACGAGGTCGGGATAGCTTTCTGCGACGAAGCAGGAGAGCGCCGAGATGCCAATCCCGGCGCGGACCGCCGCCAGCATGTCCCCCTGGGAAGAGCAGCGCATCACCACCCTGGCCTGCCGGGTGACGACGTCGCTCCAGCGCGCAAGCTGTGCATTCGACGCCTGGTCGGCGAAGCCGACGACGCTATGCTCCTTCCACTCGCCGCGCCGTTCAGGCAAGGACCGCCCCGCGGCATAATCGCGCGAGGCGTAGAATCCGGTCCCAAGGCGGCCGATCTTGCGACCGACCAGGTTTTCCTCGCCGCTGTCGAAGGGCCGCAGCACCACGTCCGCCTCACGCCGACGCACGCTCGCCGGAAACGGGTGGGTGATGATCTCGAGCCGGACATGGTCATGCCCACGCAGGAAGGCGGGCAGGCGCGGCATCAGCCAATGCGAGGCCAGCGTCGCGCCGATCGAAAGCTTGACGATGCCGCGCGCCTTATGTCCCCCGGCCGCGACCGCGGTCTCGGCCCGCAGCGCCGCCGCCGCCATGGCCTCGGCGTGCTCGCGCAATGTCCGTCCATCCGCGGTCAGTGCCAGGCCGTCGGCGGCGCGCGCCAGCAACCTGGTGCCGAGCTGGGCTTCCAGCGCCGCGATCTTGCGACTGACGGTCGGATGGCTGGTGTGCAGCCGGCGGGCGGCCGCGGTGAAGCTTCCGGTATCGGCGACCGCGACGAAGGTCTTGCAGAGATCCCAGTCCAATCGGCTCCCCCCGTTCATATCTGAAAGGCTATCCGTTCATTATTGAACGACCGGAGGGCGCCGTCCAACCTTATAGTGGGTTCAAATCCGCGACACGGGCGGCAATCGCCCGCGCGACAATCAACACGGAAACGCCTCGTCATCCGCCCGCCGGCGGGGCCGCGTTTTCAGGGAGGACATGATGGCGCTGCCCGCTCTCTTGAAGGATTCGCTCGCGCTGCCGGTGGTGGGCTCGCCGCTCTTCATCGTCTCCGGACCGGAGCTGGTGATCGCCCAGTGCAAGGCGGGCGTCGTCGGCTCGTTTCCGGCGCTCAACGCCCGTCCGGTCGAGAAGCTGGACGCGTGGTTGAGCCGCATCGAGGACGAGCTCGGGCAATACAAATCGCTCAATCCGGGCAAAAAGGTCGCGCCCTACGCGGTCAACCAGATCTGCCACGCCTCCAACGACCGCCTGATGAAGGACATGGAGACCTGCGTGAAACATCGCGTCCCCATCATCATCACCTCGCTGCGGCCGCCGGCGGAGATCGTCGAGGCCGCGCATTCCTATGGCGGGCTGGTGTTCCACGACGTCATCAACGTCAAGCATGCGCGGAAAGCGGCCGAGCACGGCGTCGACGGCCTGATCCTGGTCTGCGCGGGCGCCGGCGGGCATGCCGGAACGCTCTCGCCCTTCGCGCTGGTGCGCGAGGTCAAGCAATGGTTCAAGGGCACGGTCCTGCTGTCGGGCGCGATCAGCGACGGCTTCGGCATCGCCTCCGCGCTGACGCTTGGCGCCGACCTCGCTTATATGGGCACGCGTTTCATCGCGACCAGGGAAGCCAACGCCGACGAAGCCTACAAGTCCGCGCTGACGCAGCATGCCGCGCACGACATCGTCTACACCAACCTCTTTACCGGCGTGCACGGCAACTATCTCGGCCCCTCCATCGCCGCCGCGGGGTTAGATCCGGACAATCTGCCGATGGCCGACAAGACGAAGATGAATTTCGGCTCAAGCGGCAACACGAAATCAAAGGCGTGGCGCGACATCTGGGGTTCGGGCCAGGGCATCGGCCAGATCACCGATGCGCCTGCCGTCGCCGACCTGGTCGACCGGATGAAGGAGGAGTTCGATCAGGCCCGGCAGGATTTCCTGCTCCGCGCCAGCGCCTGACGTCTCGGACTACAAGAAAAAAACGGGAGGACACCATGAAGCTCGCAGCCGCATTGATCGGCATGTCGTTGCTGACGCTCGGCGCCGGCAGCGCCCGCGCCGAAGGCAGCGCCGAGATCCGCATCGGGCAGACCCTGCCCTATAGCGGCCCGGCCTCCGGCTTCGGCGCGATCGGGCGGACGCAGGAAGCGTTCTTCGACAAGATCAATGCCGATGGCGGCATCAACGGCCGCAAGGTCAAGTTCATCACGCTGGACGACGCCTATTCGCCGCCGAAGACGGTCGAGCAGACCCGCAAGCTGGTCGAGCAGGACGAGGTGCTGATGATGTTCGGCTCGCTCGGCACCGCCACCAACAGCGCGGTGCAGCGTTATCTCAACGCCAAGAAGGTGCCGCAGCTGTTCGTGCTCTCGGGCGCCACCAAATGGGCCGAGCCGCAGAAGAATCCGTGGACGATGCCGGGGATGGCGGCCTACGAATCCGAGGGCGTGGTCTATGCCAAATACATCTTGCAGACCAAGCCCGACGCCAGGATCGCGATCCTGGCGCAGAACGACGATTTCGGTCGCGACTATGTCGCAGGCTTCAAGCGCGCGCTCGGGGCCAAGGCGGCCGGCATGATCATCGCCGAACAGACCTACGAGACCAGCGCGCCGACGATCAGCTCTCAGCTCTCGACCCTGAAGGCCTCGGGCGCCAACGTGCTGTTCGGCGTCGTGCTCGGAAAATTCACCTCGCAGATGGTCAAGGGCGTGGCCGAGATCGGCTGGAAGCCCGAACTGTTCTTCGTGCCGACCTCGGCTTCGTCGATTTCGTTCCTGGAGCCGGCCGGGCTCGACAACGCGGTCGGCCTGATCTCGTCGAGCAACCAGAAGGACACGATGGACCCGCAATGGGCCGACGATCCCGGCGTGAAGGAGTATTTTGCCTTCATGAAGCAATACCTGCCGAACGCCGACCTTTCCAACTCCAACTACGCGGCCGGCTACCACTATGCAACGCTGCTGATGACGGTGCTGAGGGCGTGCAAGGAAGACGTCAGCCGCGACAACATCATGCGCCAGGCGGCCTCGCTGAAGGAGGTGAAGCTGCCGCTGCTGCTGCCGGGAATCTCGGTTACGACCGGCGCCGACGACTATCTGCCGTTCCAGCAGCTTCAGCTCCGCCGCTTCAACGGCAAGAGCTGGGTCGGCTTCGGCGACGTGCTGGACGATCGCTAGGCTCGTGCGGGACAAGGACACGCCATGATCATCAGCGGCGAGCGCCGGATCAGCTATGACGAGATCCAGTCACGCATCAGGCGGGCGGCAAGCGGGTTTCGCGCCCTGGGCCTTGCCGAGGCCGCGCCGGTTGCGATGATGCTGCGCAACGACTTCGCCCTGTTCGAGGTGGTTGCGGCCTCCGCCGCCCTCGGCAGCCCGGTGGTGCCGATCAACTGGCATCTCAAGGCCGAGGAGGTCCGCTACATCCTGACCGACAGCGGCGCGAAGATCCTGGTCTGCCACGCCGACCTGCTGCCGCAGATTCGTGACGGCGTGGCGCCGGATGTCCGCCTTCTCGTGGTCGCGACGCCGCCCGAGCTGGCGGCGACCTTCGCCATTGCCCCGGAGCTGACCGCGGTCCCGCCCGGACGGACCGATTGGGAGCGCTGGCGCGACGGCCATACCGAAACCCAGGAACCGCCGCGCCGGGCCGCGGCAATGATCTACACCTCGGGCACGACCGGGATGCCGAAGGGCGTGCGGCGCATGCCGATGCAGCCCGAGCAGGCGGCCGCTTCCGAACGTGTCGGCGCGATCGCCTATGGCATCAAGCCGCGGGACAACCAAATCTTGCTGATCAACGGGCCGATGTATCACTCGGCGCCGCATTCCTACGGCATGATGGCGTTCCGCAACGGCTGCACCATCGTCCTCCAGCCGCGGTTCGATGCGGAGGAGCTGCTGGCACTGATCGAGCGTCACCGCGTGACGCACATCCACATGGTCCCGACGATGTTCGTGCGGCTGCTGCGGCTCCCCGAGACGGTCAGGCGGCGCTACGACCTGTCGTCGCTGCGCTTCGTCGTGCACGGGGCTGCGCCCTGCCCGCCCGAGGTGAAGAAGGCGATGATCGATTGGTGGGGGCCGGTCATCAACGAGTATTTCGGCTCGACCGAGACCGGGATCCCGGTGTGGCACTCTGCCGAGGAGGCGCTGAAGAAGCCCGGCACCGTCGGCCGCGCCATCGAAGGCGGCATCGTCAGGATCTTCCGCGACGACGGCAGCGCGTGCAACGCCAACGAGGTCGGCGAAATCTACATGCGCCAGACGGCGGTGCCCGATTTCGATTACCACGGCAAGGCGCAGGCGCGCGCCGAGGCGGGGCGCGACGGCCTCGTCAGCGTCGGCGACGTCGGCTATCTCGACGAGGACGGCTATCTGTTTCTGTGCGACCGCAAGCGCGACATGGTGATATCAGGCGGCGTCAACATCTATCCCGCCGAGATCGAGAACGCGCTGATCGGCATGCCCGGAGTGCGCGATTGCGCCGTGTTCGGCATTCCCGACCCGGAATATGGCGAGCGGCTATGTGCCTGCATCGAGCCCGACACCGGCGACCAGCTCTCCGCCGCCGCAGTGCAGGCTTTTCTGCGCGAGCGGCTGGCGAACTTCAAGGTGCCGAAGGAGATCCGGTTCCTGGATGCGCTGCCCCGGGAGGCGACCGGAAAGATCTTCAAACGCAAGCTGCGCGATCCCTATTGGACCGGCCGGGGTCCGGGCGGCGCTTAAACCTTCTCCGGCCGGCGTCCGTGCGAGCGGAATACCAGGCCATATTCCGCCCGAGCAGGGCTGCATGTCTGCCTCGCTCGGGTCCGCAGCTTTTGGCGGGCGAGGAAACCGTATAGCGTCCGATCTCAGAGGAAACGCCGCGAAAGACGGCCAAGAGGTCGCGCATGCTCGACAAGACCAAGGATCTATCCGCCTGCGCCCAGGCCTGGCTCGATGAATTCGAGCGCGCGCTGGGCAGGCCCGATCCCGCCACGCTGGACCGCCTCCTCCTCGCCGACAGCTTCTGGCGCGACGTGCTGGCGCTGAGCTGGAACCTGCAAACGATCGCCGGCCGCGAGATGATTGCGCAAGCGCTGGCCGCGCTCGCGCCCGAGGCGGCACCGACCAGCTTCAGAATCGCGCCGAACCGCGCGCCGCCGCGCTGGGTGACGCGTGCCGGCACCAACACCATCGAAGCGATCTTCACGTTCGAAACCGTGACCGGCCGTGGCAGCGGCATCCTGCGGCTCATTCCCGACAAGACCGACGGCGACCGCCTGAAGGCCTGGACGCTGCTCACCGCGCTCGACGAGCTCAAGGGATTCGAGGAGCAGCTCGGCACGTCGCGACCGCGCGGCCAGGCCTATTCCCGCGATTTCCGCGGGCCGAACTGGCTGGATTTGCGCAACGCCTCGCGCGACTATGCCGATCGCGACCCTGCCGCGCTGGTGGTCGGCGGCGGCCAGGCCGGGCTCGCGATAGCAGCCCGGCTGAAGCAGTTGAAGGTCGACGCGCTGATCGTCGATCGCGAGATGCGGATCGGCGACAATTGGCGCAAGCGCTATCATGCGCTCACCCTGCACAACCAAGTGCAGGTCAATCACCTCCCCTACATGCCGTTTCCGCCGAACTGGCCGGTCTATATCCCCAAGGACAAGCTCGCCAACTGGTTCGAGGCTTACGTCGATGCGATGGAGCTGAACTTCTGGACCGGCACCGAGTTCGAAAGCGGCGCCTATGATGAGGTCGAGGGCCACTGGACCGTCACGCTGCGCCGTGCCGACGGCAGCAGGCGCACCATGCATCCGCGCCACGTGATCATGGCGACCGGCGTCAGCGGCATCGCCAATGTTCCGGCCATTCCGACGCTCGACAATTTCAAGGGAACGCTGCTGCATTCCAGCCGCTATGAGGACGGCGAGACCTGGACAGGCAAGCGCGCGATCGTCATCGGCACCGGCAACAGCGGCCACGACATCGCGCAGGATCTGTATTCCAGCGGCGCCGAGGTGACGCTGGTGCAGCGCGCAGCCACGCTGGTCACCAATATCGAGCCGTCGGCGCAGCTCGCTTATGCGACCTACAACGAAGGCACGCTCGAGGACAACGACCTGATCGCGGCCTCGATGCCGACGCCGCTGGCGAAGAAGACGCATGTGATGCTGACGGAGCAGTCGAAGCAGCTCGACAAGGAGCTGCTCGACGGCCTCTCGCGCGTCGGCTTCAAGCTCGACTTCGGCGAGGCCGGCACCGGCTGGCAGTTCAAATACCTCACCCGCGGCGGCGGCTATTATTTCAACGTCGGCTGCTCCAACCTGATCGTCGAGGGCGCGATCAAGCTCAGGCAGTTTGCCGACATCGAGGGCTTTGTACCCGAGGGGGCGCGGATGAAGGACGGCACGCTGCTTCCCGCCGATCTCATCGTGCTCTCCACCGGCTACAAGCCGCAGGAATATCTGGTGCGAAAGCTGTTTGGCGAGGCCATCGCCGACCGCGTCGGCCCGATCTGGGGCTTTGGCGACGGTCTTGAGCTGCGCAACATGTATGCGCGCACCAGGCAGCCGGGGCTCTGGTTCATCGCCGGCAGCCTCGCGCAGTGCCGGATCAACTCGAAATACCTCGCGCTCCAGATCAAAGCGATCGAGGAAGGGATTTTGGGACGGGCATAACGACAATCGTCATTCCGGGGCGCGCGTCAACGCGAACTATGATGCGCAATTGAGCATCTGAGAATCCATCTATCCGCGGAATATGCAGCACAATGGAGTCCGGGGCTCACGCTTCGCGTGCCCCGGAATGACAGGAGGACAGATTCATGCCAGCCATTCTCGGCAGCGGCGAGCACCGCTACCGCGTCGTCGACAATTTCGCGAAACTGCCCGACGGCTGGCAGCTCACCGACGTCGCCTCCGTCGCGGTCGACGGCAGGGATCGTGTCTACGTCTTCAACCGCGGTGCCCACCCGATGGTGGTGCTCGACCGCGAGGGCAATTTCCTGCGCAGCTGGGGCGAAGGGCTGTTCTCGCGCGCGCACGGCCTTCACATCGACGCCGACGACAATCTCTACTGCACCGATGACGGCGACCACACCGTGCGCAAATGCACCACGGACGGCAAGGTGCTGCTGACGATCGGCATCCCCGAGAAGCCGGCGCCGTTCATGAGCGGCGAGCCCTTCCACCGCTGCACCCACACCGCGCTGTCGCCGAAGGGCGAGATCTACGTCTCCGACGGCTATGGCAATGCGCGCGTGCACAAATTCACGCCGGACGGCAAGCTGCTCAAGAGCTGGGGCGAGCCCGGCACCGATCCCGGCCAGTTCAACATCGTGCACAATATTGCCACCGATGCAGATGGTTGGGTCTATGTCGCCGACCGCGAGAACCACCGCGTCCAGGTGTTCAATGGCGAGGGCAAATACGAGACGCAATGGAACAATTTGCATCGGCCCTGCGCGCTGTGCTGTTGCGGCGGGGCCAAGAGCCCGACCTTCGTGATCGGCGAGCTCGGCCCGGGCCTTGCCATCAACCGCAAGGTGCCCAATCTCGGGCCGCGGCTGTCGATCGTGGACGCCAGGGGCAGGCGCATCGCGCGCCTCGGCGGCGAGGAAGGGCCGGGTGTTGCGAGCGGAAAGTTCCTGGCGCCCCACGGCATCGCGCTGGATTCCAGGGGCGACATCTATGTCGGCGAGGTCGGCGTCACCAACTGGGACACCAGCTTTCCCGACGAGGAGATGCCCGCTGCAGTGCGCGCGACGCGATGCTTGCAGAAGCTGGAGCGGGTACGGGAGTAGCTGCCGCGGCAGGCCACGACGCGCTGGTCACGGCAGTTCCGCGCCAGCCGCGTACCTCCCCAAATCGCGGCTTTTTGAGCGCTTTCGCCACCCCGGCGCCGCATTGCTTGCACCTGAATAAGTCGCTCAGCGGGCTTCACAATCCCGTCACGCTGCATGTAGTATGTCAGTACATGCTGCTTCGCAGCGTATATTGGAGGCCGGGAGCGTTACTTGAACGCACATGTCTCGCAAGGCAGTTGGCCGGTGTTGGTGCTGAATGCGGACTTCCGGCCGCTGAGTTACTACCCGCTGTCTCTTTGGTCGTGGCAGGACGCGATCAAGGCAGTGTTCCTCGATCGCGTCAACATCGTCGCACATTACGATCAGGCGGTTCATAGCCCCACGCTGCAAATGCAGCTGCCGAGCGTCGTCTCGCTCAAATCCTTCGTCAAGCCGACCACCCATCCGGCCTTCACCCGGTTCAACGTCTTCCTGCGCGACCGTTTCGCCTGCCAATATTGCGGCTCGCCCGAGGACCTGACCTTCGATCACATCATCCCGCGCAGCAAAGGCGGCCAGACCACCTGGGAGAACGTGGTCGCGGCATGCTCGCCGTGTAACCTGCGCAAGGGCAATCTCACGCCGGTGCAGGCAAAAATGTTTCCGCGCCAGCATGCCTTCGCCCCGACCGTGCACCAGCTCCACCGCAACGGCCGCCTGTTCCCGCCGAACTATCTGCATGATAGTTGGCTGGACTATCTGTACTGGGATACGGAGCTGGATCCGTAGGGTGTGGTCTCACCCCCCGATCGCGTTCCGTGCCACCACGTCGCGATAGAACGCCGCGCTCAGCTTCGGCACCCTTGCCTGGGTCTCGAAATCGACCCGGTACAGGCCGAAGCGCTTGCCGTAGCCGAAGATCCACTCGAAATTGTCCATCAGGCTCCAGAGGAAGTAGCCGCGGATCGGCACGCCCTCGGCGGTCGCGCGCTGCATCTGGGACAGGTAATTGCGCAGGAACATGATGCGGTCGAGGTCGTAGACCTGGCCGTCGGCAGAGATCTTGTCCTCGGACGAGGTGCCGTTCTCGCTGATGTAGATATTCTCGATGTTCCAGATCTTTGCCGCAAGGCGCGGCGCCCAGTAGATCACTTCGGGGCCGACCCGCAGCCATTCCGAATTCATGTGCGGGAACGAGGTGGGGAACGGCAGCACGTGGAAGCGGGGCGCGCGGTCGGAAGCCGTGACGTAATATTGCGGCGCGTAGATGTTGAGGCCGACGAAATCGTTCGGCGCGCCGATGATCTTCAATTCCTCGGCGGTGAATTTCGGCGCGTCCGCGCCGGCATAGGCGAGGAAACCGTCGGTATATCTGCCCTCCAGCACCACGCCGAGGAAGCCGGCATTGAGCTCGCGCGTCGCGATCTCGGCGGCGCGGATGTTTTCCGGCGTCGGAATCGCCGGCACACAGGCGGCGATGTTCTCGGCCGGGCCGACACGGGTGCCGGCGCGGCCGGCGGCGCGGATTGCCTGCACCGCAAGCCCGTGCGCCAGCGCGACGTGATGGCGCGCCTGGTTGAGCTGCGCGGTCGGCAGCTTGAGACCGGGCGCATCGATGCCCCAGCCATAGCCGAAATTCACGAAACGCCCGACCTCGTTCACGGTGAAGACGTTCTTCACGCGATCGGTCAGACGCGCGGCGACATGCGCAGCGTAATCGGCAAAAGCCTTCGACGTGTCGCTCGACGACCAGCCCCCGACGCGGTCCTGGAGTGCCTGCGGCAAGTCCCAATGGTAGAGCGTCGCGTAAGGCTCGATGCCGTTCGCGAGCAGTTCGTCGACGAGGCGGTCGTAGAAATCGAGGCCCTCAGGATTGGGCTGGCCAAAACCTTCCGGAAACACGCGCGGCCATGCGATCGAGAAACGGTAGGCCTTGACGCCGAGCGCCTTGATCAGCGCGACGTCCTCCTTGTAGCGATGATAGTGCTCGTTGGCGCGGTCGCCGGTCGAGCCGTCCTCGATCTTGCCGGGCGTGTGGCTGAAAATATCCCAGATCGACTTGCCGCGACCGTCCTCGTCGACCGCGCCTTCGATCTGGTAGGACGAGGTCGCCGTGCCCCACAGAAAATCCTTCGGGAACGGCGCCGGCAGGTGGCGGTCGGTCGAAGCGGACTTTTCATTCTCCGCGGCCCCGGCACCTGCTGCTACGCCCAGCGCGGCGAGGCCCGTGAGCTTGGCAAAACGGCGCCGCGAGACATCGGCTGACATCGTTATCTCCGTGCCAGCTCCAGATCGATCTGATAGACGGAAATCCGGTCGATCTCGAATGCGACGCTCGCTGGCGATTCGGCATCGACCTGACTGACGCCCGGAAAAAACTTCGACCCGATCGCGAGATTGACGATCATGTACATGGGATCGTCGAAGCCGATCGGCACCTTGATGTCGGAGACCGGCCTGCGGTCGATGAAATAGACCAGTCGATCCTCCTGCCACAACACACCGTAATTGTGGAATACGCTCGAGGCGTCGCCGACCGCGAAATCGAAGCCGCAGGACTGGATCTTCTGGGTCGAAGGGATCCGCCAATGGGTCGTCATCACCAGATCTCCCGGCCGTTCGCCGCGGCCTTCCAGCACATCGACCTCCGGCGGCCAGCCGCCGTCGTCCGCCAGCATCCAGAACGCCGGCCATACCGCATGGCCGACCGGCACCTTGGCGCGAATTTCGAAATAGCCGTGCTTCTGGGCGAACGTGCCCTGGGTCGTCAGGATGCCTGAGATGTACTCGTTGTTGAACAGCAGCGGTTTCAATTCCGGCGGCGTTCGGCTGGCGATGATCGACAGCACGCCGTCCTTCACCCTGAACGGATCGAGCCCGAGCGGCGCGGCCGCGCGGCCGGCATAGCGCGGATCGACGTAGATCTGCTGCTCGCCATTGGCGCTGGTCTTGCGCTTGAAGTCGGAGCCGTCGCCGCCCCAATAGCGTGCCTCCGGCCAGGCCGCGCCGCCGGCATAATGCGGGATCCAGCGTCCGTTCGACAGCGGATGCTCGTCAAAATCCTCGCTGAAGGTCCGGCGCAGCGGCAGGAACACCAGCGAGGCTAAACTGACCGTGTCCAGCCGGCGACACACGATGGTGGAGGGATCGGTCGTCACCTGCAGAGCCATGCTCGCCGGCGCGCGATCGAGCTCATCCTGCGCGATACAAGGCGCAGGCAGCACGCCGAGGCCGATCGCAACCAGAGTGCCCCTCGTCCAACGGCCGATCATCACCGCACTCGAAGATGCCACGACATGCGCAGAGGTTAGCTCATCCGTCTTCGCGCGGGCAACCGCGGCATCCGACGCCGGCGGGCGATTTGAAAACCATTCCTCTCGCCTCCGCTCCGGGGCCAGCGGGCACTGGGAACCCGAGGCGCCCACGCCCGTTCAGAGTCAACGCCATGCGCTCGCATGCACGTTCCATCGAGCGCGTTTGTCCGCTGCAAGATGAAACAAGGGAAGACCCATGGCCGCAACCGAGAGTGATCATGTCTACAAGATCCTGGACCTCGTCGGATCGTCCGAAACCTCGATCGAGGACGCGATCAAGAACGCGATCAGCCGCGCGTCCAAGACCATCCGCGAGATGAAATGGTTCGAGGTGGTGCAGACGCGCGGCCACATCGAGAACGGCGCCGTGCGGCACTATCAGGTGACGCTGCGCGTCGGCTTCACCCTGGAGGGATGAGGCGGCAGGCGGAATTGTCGCACTGCGGTAGCGTGGCTCCGCCGATCTGCCCCAACGATGTCGGCAATCCTTCCGGTTGATTACGGACCCCGCACAATCATTGCAGATTTTGCAAGAGGCCGTTAAGACGAAAGTGAGAGGTTTGCCCCGATTTGGAGCAAGCCTGATGGTCACGAGCCGCGAATTCGGCAAGACGCGCCTTCCGCTCTGGGCGGCGGGCTTCGTTGGGCTGATCTGCGTGACGATCCTGGGCCTCAGCGCCTGGCGCGAATGGGAAGCTCGCAATGTCGACCTCAGGAACGCCGAGATCGACGTCACCAACCTCGCACATTCACTGATCCAGCACGCGGATGATACGTTCGAGCTGGTCGATACGCTCCTGGTAGGACTGGTCCACCGGCTCGAACTCGACGGGACTGGCCCCGACACGATCACGAAGCTCCAGGCCTATCTGCCGACGCGCAAATCATCGGACCGCATCCGCGGCATCTTCGTCTATGACGCGACGGGCCGGTGGCTTGCCACGACCGAGCGCCTCGACTTTTCCAAGCTCAACAACAGCGACCGGGAATATTTCCAGCGCCACCGCGACTCCACGGAGACGGGCACGCTGATCGGACCGCCCATCAAGAGCCGCTCCGGGGGCCAGTGGATCATCACGGCGTCCCGGCGGATCAATGATCCCGACGGCGGCTTCGCCGGCGTTGCCCTGCTCACGATCGACGTCAGCTATTTCGTCAAATTCTACGAGCGGTTCGACCTAGGGCCGAACGGCTCGGCATCGCTGCTCAACAATGGCGGCATCATGCTGGCACGCAGCCGAGACGAGAGCGGCGCCTTCATCGGACGCGACCTGTCCAATGCGCCCTTGTTCAAAGGCTGGAAAAGCCGCCCCGCCGAAGCGGTCTATTATTTCAAGTCGCCGCTCGATGGCGTGCAGCGCCTGAGCTACTACCAGCGCAGCAGCCGCTATCCCCTGATGGTGCTGGCGAGTAAGTCCCAAGATGACGTGCTGGCTCCCTGGCGACGCGCCGCCGCCACACGCATAACTTTCGTCGTCGGCCTCGTCCTGCTGATCGCGGTGATCGGCTCCTACCTGGTCCGTCAGCTCTGGCAGCGACAGCGCATGGCGCAGGCCCTCGTCGCCAAGGAGGCAAATTTCCGCCTGCTGGCCGAGCAATCCAGCGACATGGTAACCCGGATCGGGCTGGATAACCGGCTGCTCTATGTCTCTCCGTCATGCGTGCGCATCACCGGCTGGACCGCTGAGGAACTGCTGAACACGTCGGCCCTGGCCGGCATTCACGCCGACGACATGGAACGGGTCGCTCAGGCCATCACGGCACTGAAGAACGGCGAGGCCGAGGAAGCGCGGTTCGTCTATCGCCAGCGTCATCGCGAAAAAGGGGAGATCTGGGCGGAGGCGGCGCTGCACGTGACGGTGGCATCGGACAGCGGCGCGATCGACGGCGTCGTCGCGGTCGTGCGCGACATGACCGAGCAGAAGGATCTCCAGGACAAGCTCGCTTCGCTTGCGAGGACCGACGGCCTCACCGGCCTTGCCAACCGGCGCGCATTCGACGAACGCCTTGCCGACGAATGGGCGCGCGCCCGGCGCGACGGCACGCAGCTTTCGCTCCTGCTGATCGACGTCGATCATTTCAAGAAGTTCAACGACCATTACGGACATCTGGCGGGCGACGGGTGCCTGCGCGCGCTGGGCCGGATCCTGTCCACCCAGGCCAGGCGTCCCGCCGACCTCGCGGCGCGCTACGGCGGCGAGGAATTCGCCGTGTTGTTGCCGAACACAGGTCCGGATGGCTGCGTGGAGGTCGCGGAAGCGGTTCGCCAGGCGCTGCACGATCTTGCCATGCTGCATGCGCAGAATCCGCCCTCCCGGTTGGTCACGGTGAGCGTCGGCGCGGCAACCGGACTTCCGTCTCTGACCTCCACGGACTTCAGCACGCTGGTCGCTGCGGCCGACCGCGCGCTCTATGCCGCGAAGGACAGCGGCCGCGATCGGCTGGTGATGTCCGGACAGGTCGTGCCTTGGCCCGCGAAGACCGCGTGACGGGACCCACCGCTCACCAGCCGTAGCGAACGCTGCCCTTGCCGGCGTAGCTGCGGGTGACGCTGGAGAACTCGCCTTCGAACGTGGCGGCCGCCGACCAGCCGTTCAGCCATTTCATCACGACCGAAGCCGTCGTGAGCGCGGCGTCGCGGGCCTGCGCTGCGCCGTTGACGACGAAGCTTGCGACCGGCAACGCCTGAAAGGTTGCGGCGGCCGCACGATCGGGATTGAAATCATGCGCCCAGGCGACACGGCCGCGCAGTGCCAACACGCCGGCCGGCGTGGCGAACGACTTGTCGGTACGCAGGCCGAGCTCGCTGCGGCTGTCGGTCACGCTCTTCGCGGCGTAGTTCAAGGCGAATGCCGATGAGCCGGAGACGACGTGTTCGGCATAGGCTGGCAGGTCGAGCGTCGTGAACTGCATCGCCCCATAAGGCGTGAGGCCGATCCCGCCGATCCATGACCCGACCAGGCGGTAGCCGCCTTCGAGACGACCGGAATACGCATTGGCGTCGAATGCGGCGCGCAGGCGGTCTGCGCCGGCGACCGTCACGGTGCGATCGGTGGTGATGTTCTGCCAGCCATAGGCCAGCGCGGCGGAGACGTAGGCCGCGCCGTTGGCGTGGTAAAGATAGCGCCGGCCTGGAACAGGTCGGAGCGACCGGAGCCGAGACCGTTCACGCCGAAGCTGGTGCCACCGCCGGCAAGCGCGAAGCCGAGCTTCGTGTTCGGCGCGAGCCAATAGTCCGCGCCGACCGCCGTGCCGGCGATGCGGCTCGTGGTGTCATTCGAGCCGTCCGCAGCATTGCCGTCGGTCGATTGCGATCCGCCGAAGCCGGCGGCCCACACGCTCCAGCGCTGCGCAAATCCCTGCGCCGGCGCCTTGGCGAACATGGCGAACGCGTCGGCGCGCTTGCGTGCGGCATAGGCGCTGGCCTGAACGTCTTCGGCAAGTCCAGCCGCACCGTTCGCGGGATCCGGCCCACCCTCGCGCTGCGCGAAGGGATCGGTGAGCAGGCCCATGAACTGGCTCATGGCGCTGAACGTGGTCTGCTGCGCTGCCGTGCCTTGTTCGCCCGAGGCTTGCGTCAAGCTGGCCGCCGTCATGCGGCCATAGATCAGCGGAATGCCGCCGTTGACGTCGAAGGAATTGACCAATGCGTTCGCCACCGCCTGCTGATTGCCGCTCAGGCCGGAATTCGGCGGCGGCACGAAGGCGAGCGACAGGTTGAGATAGGCATTGTTTGCGTCGTAGCTGAGATCGGTCTTGAAGTTCGCCGGGAGATTGCTGCTGGCAACGGTCGAGGCAAAGCTGCCGGAGAGGCCGCCGCCCGCGCTGAGGATGGTGTATTTCTTCTCGATATAGCTGCCGGCCGCAAACACCGCGCTCACACTAGCGCCGCCCAGCGTCGCGCTGCCCGTGACGTTCGCATGGGACGCCGTCGACGGATTGACCTGGACCTGATAGATCGCGCCCGATTGCAGGGCGAGATCGCCGACGATGCTCGTGACGCTGCCGGGCGTGCCGTTGCCGGCCGCAAACGTGCCGCCGCCGGCAATCGCCACCAACAGCGGATCGATCGTGCCCGATCCCATCAGCACGCCACCGGCATTCACGGTGACCGAAGAGGTGCCGGTGATCGTTCCTTCGACGTCGAGCACACCGCCATTCACGGCCGTGGCTCCGGTGTAGCCGTTGTTGCCGAGCAACATGGTGAAGCCGGCCGTCGTCGTCAGGCTCGCGGTCCCGCCGATGCCGTTGAGGACACCTCCGATGGAGGTAATGGGCGCGTTCAGATTGCCGTTGCGGATCGTGCCGCCGTTAAGGCCGACCGCGCCCTGGGTCTGCGTCGTGCCGCCCAGATCGAGCGTGGCACCGCTGTTGACCGCGGTCGTCCCGCCGACGTCGCCCAGCGTGCCGGCGCCGCTCAAGGCCAGCGCGCCGCCATTGACGAAGGTCCCGCCGCTGTAGGTGTTGGCGCCGGTCAGCGTCAGCGTGCCCAGCCCCGTCTTGGTCAGGGATCCCGTGTTGATGATCTGCCCTGACAACGTCGCATTGAAGCCGTTGGTGTCGATCGTGCCGCCGCCGGCCAGCAGCGAGATCGTCCGAGCGGTGCTGAAAGCACTGGTAAATCGCAGCGCGCCGCCGTTGAAATTGACATATTGCCCGAAGCCCAGCGCCGTGAGCGCGGCATCGCTGCCCGCCGCGACCGCCCCGCCCGCCACAACGATGACGTTCGGCCCGATGAAGGCGGTCCCGGCATTGCCGTTGTCAACGATCGGCATGGTGACGAAGGACAGGATCGTGTTGGTGGCCGTATCCATCACGTAAAACCCGAAGCCAGTCGTGATGTAGGCCCGGCTGCCGTCGGGCGTCACGGTCACTCCGATGCCGTTGCTGGACGGGCCGCCGGACAGGGTCACGCTTGCCGTGATGGTGTTCGTCAGGGCATTGATCACCACGAGTTGGTTGGACTGCGTCGTCACATAGATCCGCGACCCGTCCGGGCTGGCCGCGACGCTCAGGGGCAGTCCGGAGACCGAAACCGTCGTCACCACCGATTGCGACGCTGCATCGATCACCGTGACGCTGCCATCGCTTTGATTGGTCACGTAGATCCGGCTTCCGTCCGGAGACGTTGTGATGCCGGAGGGGGAGCTTCCCGCCGCGACCGTGCCGATGACGGTTTTCGACGCGGCGTCGATGATCGAAATGTTCGCGGAGCCCTGGTTGGCGACATAGGCCCGGGTCCCGTCCGGCGAAACGACTACGCCGTAAGGGGCTGCCCCCACCGCGATGGGGGAGCCGACCACGACATTGGTCGCGGTGGAAATCACCGTGACCGAATGGGCCGAGGAGGAGGTCACGTAGAGGCTCGAGCCATCCGGGCTGAGCGCCAATCCCGCCGTCTGTCCGGCGACGGGTATGGTCGCGACAACCGTCCGGCCGACGACGTCGATGACCTCCACCGCGCCGGACATGGCTACGACATAGGCGAAGCGGCCGTCGGCCGAAAACACCGCGCTGTGAGGATATGTGCTCGTTCCGATCGGGGAGCCGATCGGAGCGTTGCTCAGCGTGCCGAACTCGATCACCTGCCCCGGCGTGCTGTTGAGTGCGGTCCAGATGCCGTAATTGTCGATCTGCGCCCTGCTGGCGGAGGTCGAGGCGAGATACGGCAGGACCAGGATGACGAGCATCCCGCAGCTTTTCATTGTCCGGCGACGACGGCAGCTGCGCGGACGTCGTTGCCGACGGCCAGCACCCAAAATTCCCATTGACCCCACGCGGCAACCCCATTTCGACGGCGCGGCCCCGCATGGCGCGCTCGCATTCCAGAGACTGGAGAATCTCTAACAGGACGGCAGGACGGACGATGTGCCCGGCGTCTCAGCGCGACAAAATCCAACTGAATCTCTCGATGGTTGCAAATACACGAACGCACATTCTAGCTCGGCCTCGCTTGCGCCCCGATTTCCGAATGGCTACATCCAGACCCGGCATTGGCTTGCTTAGTTGCATGCGGTCTTTCCGCATCGCGAGGGGACGTGGACGGGACTGCCTTGAACGAAAGCACGGCGGCGGACAATCCCGGGCGCGGTCCGGAGGCGCTCGCGCACTTGCGGGCCATGACGGTCGACATTTGTGAGGTCATTCCGCGCACCGCAGAGGACGATTTCCATGTCACCACGGTGACAAGGATGACCCGCAACGCTTTGCTGATCGACACGCGTGCCACCGACCAGGACTATGACCGCACACCCGCGCACGTCGCCCGCGGCATCATGGATCATTTTCAGATCACCCTCTGCGTCGAGGGCGAGATGCAGTTCAGCTCAGGCCGCCGCGAGGTCACGCTGCGGCCAGGCGACATCGTTCTGATCGACATGGCGCAACCGAACCGGACCGCACTGCGCGCCGCGGGCGGCCGCACCCATCTGATGACGATCGTGCTGCAACGCGCGATGCTGGCGCCGCGGCTCGCCCATCCGGATGCGGCGACGGCAACCTTGCTGCCGTCGGACCACCCCCATGCACGCCTGCTCGCCAGCCATTATGGCGCGCTTGCCCTGTCGTCCGAGCCCGGGACGGATACCGGCACCGGCCATGCCGAAGCCACGGTCGAGGCGATCGCCGATCTCGTGGCGGCCGCCGCGGGCGGGACGGCCGAGATCGTCGCGGGCCTCGAGCGCGCCGAGCGACATCTTTATCTCACGATGATCAAGCGCCGCATCGCGAACAATCTCGAAACCGATGCGCTCACCAGCGAAGAGCTCTGCCGCCACTTCCAGATCTCGCGCGCGACGCTCTACCGGCTGTTCGAGGCCGAGGGCGGGCTTGCGCATTATGTGCGGGAGCAGCGGCTCAATCTCGCGTTTCGGCGCTTGATATCGCCATCCGCGCAGGAGGGCCGGCTGATCGAGCTCGCCGTCGACATGCGCTTCAGCAGCGATTCCACCTTTATTCGCGCATTCCGCCGCAAGTTCGGCCTGACGCCGGGCGAATTGAGGGAATTGGCCGATGCCTGGCTGCGCGAGACCGGAGCGGTGCCTGCCGTCGACACGGTGCTGCATCAACTGGCGCGGCGACGCGCATCGCAGCCCTAGCCAGCACCCGATTTGTCGCCCGCGTTCCGGCGGGATATGACTCACGCCAGGGCCGGATGTTCGGCCAATGCGCGAGCGTCGCCGTGACTGATGCCATCAAGCTCGTCCTCTTCGACATGGACAATGTCCTCTGCGACTACGACAGGGCGACCCGCGTCGCCTATCTGGCGCAGCTTGCGGGGACCAGCAGCGAAGCCGTCCACAACGCGATCTGGGACAGCGGATTCGAGCTGCTCGGCGATTCCGGCGCGCTCGAGGCTGCCGACTATCTGCGAGGTTTTGGCGAACGCATCGGCTATCCGCTCTCGCTCGACGAGTGGGTGGAGGCCCGGCGCCGTTCAATGCAGGCGAATCGCGCGATGCTGGACATCGCCGGCAGCTTGCGAAGAACCGTCGATATCGCCGTCCTGACCAACAATACCACGCTGGTCGCCGACCACATCGACACGCTGCTGCCGGAGTTGCGCCCGCTGTTCGGCTCCCGGATCTACACCTCGGCGCAATTCAAGACGGCCAAGCCGGACCCGCACTGCTATCGCCTCTGCCTCTCCGAGCTCGGCGTGAGGCCGCAGTCCGTCCTGTTCGTCGACGATCTCGCAGCCAACGTCGCCGGCGCGCGAGAGGCGGGCCTGTTCGCGCATCAGCACACGTCCGTGGCGACGTTCAGGCAGGCCCTGTCGGAATATGGCGTGCCTCTCGACTAAGATGGAAGTGCGTAGGGTGGACAAAGGCGCGACAGCGCCGTGCCCACGTCTTCAGAATCGTGGGCACGCTTCCGCCTTCGCTCTTCGAGCTACGGCGGACAAGTCGCTTTGCCCACCCTACGCGTTCATCGCGCTACGCCAGATGGCACGCCACGAAATGCCCGCCCGCGCCTTCCTTCAGCACGGGCGCGCTTTCCGCGCAGCGCGGCTGGGCGATCGGACAGCGGGTGTGGAAGTGGCAACCCGACGGCGGCTTCATCGGGCTCGGCACGTCGCCCTTGAGGCGGATGCGCTCACGCTTGAGTTTTGGATCGGGCACCGGCACCGCCGACAGCAGCGCCCTGGTGTAGGGATGCTGCGGGTTGCGGTAGAGATCGCTCGCTTTCGCCAGCTCGACGATGCGGCCGAGATACATCACCGCGACGCGGTCGGAAATGTGCTCGACCACCGAGAGGTCGTGCGCGACGAAGAGATAAGTGAGGTTCAGCTCGGCCTGGAGGTCTTCCAGCAGATTGATGACCTGGGCCTGGATCGACACGTCGAGTGCCGAGACCGGCTCGTCGCAGACGATCAGCTTTGGCTCGACCGCCAGCGCGCGCGCGATCACGATGCGCTGGCGCTGGCCGCCGGAGAACTCGTGCGGATAGCGCCGCATATGCTCGGCCTTGAGCCCGACCTTGACCAGCAGGCCCGCCACGCGCTCCTCGCGCTCCTTGGCGGAGGTCGCCAGATTATGGATGGTGAAGGCTTCGCCGAGGATCGCGCCGACCGTCATGCGCGGATTGAGCGAGGCGAACGGATCCTGGAACACCAGCTGCATGTTGCGCCGCATCGCGCGCAGATCGTTGCCGCCGAGGCTGCGCACGTCCTGGCCGTCGAAAGTGACCTCGCCGTCGGTCGGCTCTATCAGGCGCAGCACGCAGCGCCCCGTCGTCGACTTGCCGCAGCCGGATTCGCCGACGAGACCTAGCGTCTCGCCGCGATTGACCGAGAACGACACGCCATCGACCGCATAGACGGTGCCGACCTGGCGCGACAGCAGGCCGCCGAGCACGGGGAAGTGCTTCTTCAGGTTGGAGACTTGCAGCAAGGGTTCGCTCATGCCGCGCCTCCCAGATTTGTATCGCCGAGATGACAGGCCATGCGATGGCCGGGTGCGATCTCGCGCAGCAACGGCTCCTTCTCGGTGCAGACGTTCATGGCGAACTTGCAGCGCGGCGCAAAGCGGCAGCCGACCGGCGGATTGATCAGGATCGGCACCGAACCGCCGATCGCCTCGAGCCGCGTCTTGTGCTCGCTGTCGAGATCGATGCGCGGGATCGAGCGGATCAGCCCTTGCGTATAGGGGTGACCGGGATTGCCGAACAGATCGTCGACGAGCGCTTCCTCGACCACCTTGCCGGCATACATCACGACGACGCGCTGCGCGGTTTCGGCGACGACGCCCATGGCATGGGTGATCAGCATCACCGCCATGCCGAAGCGCTCCTTCATGTCCTGGAGCAGATCCAGGATCTGGGCCTGGATGGTGACGTCGAGCGCGGTAGTCGGCTCGTCGGCGATGATCAGCTTCGGCTTGCAGGCGAGCGCCATCGCGATCATCACGCGCTGGCGCATGCCGCCGGAGAACTGGTGCGGATAATTGTGCACGCGACCTTCGGCGTTGGGGATCTGCACCAGCTTCAGCATCTCGATGGTGCGATCGAGCGCCTGCTTCCTGGTCACGGCCTCGTGGCGGCGCAGGCTTTCGGCGATCTGCTCGCCGACGGTGAGCACCGGGTTGAGCGAGGTCATCGGCTCCTGGAAGATGAAGCCGATCTCCTTGGCCCTGATCTCGTCGAGCTCGTTGCTGGTCAGCGGCACGAGATCGCGACCCTCGAAGATGATCTGACCCGCCGCGATGCGGCCCGGCGGCATCGCGATCAGCTTCAGGATCGACATCGCGGTGACGGTTTTGCCGCAGCCGGATTCGCCGACGACGCAGAGCGTCTCGCCCCGGTTGATGGAGATGTCGACGCCGTCGACGGCCTGGAGGATGCCGTCGTCCGTGGAGAAGTGGGTTTTCAGCCCTTTGATTTCGAGCAGCGGCGCCATCAGATCACCCGTCGCGCATCGAGCGCGTCGCGCAGACCGTCGCCGATGAAGTTGATGGCGACCACCGCGATGAAGATCGCGCCGCCCGGAAACAGCGCCCAGTGCGGGCCGATGTCGAGAAAGTCCTTGGCGTCATACAGCAGCCGGCCCCAGGTCGGCGTGTCGGGTGGAAAGCCGAGGCCGAGGAAGGACAGCGTCGATTCCGCGATGATGGCGGCGGCGACGTCGATGGTGCCGGCGATGATCACCGGACCGAGCGCATTGGGCAGGATGTGCTTCACCACCTGCCGCACCGGGCTGGCCCCGAGCGCCCGCGCGGCCTCGACGAACTCCTTCTCGCGGATCGACAGGAACTGGGCGCGCACGAGCCGCGCCACCGGCATCCAGCGCAGCCCCCCGATCACGAGCACGATCAGGATGAAGATGCCGCCCTCCGGACCGAACGCGGCCTTCAGGCCGTCGCGGAAGAGATAGATCAGCAGCAGCAGCAGCGGCAATTGCGGCAGCGACAGGAACAGATCGGTAAGCCACATCAGCCCGTGACCGAGCGCACCGCGCGACATGCCGGCGAGCGCGCCGATCAGCACACCGACGAAGACCGAGACCAGCATCGCGGCGAGGCCGACCGCGAGCGAGATGCGCCCGCCATAGATCATGCGGGCGAGGATGTCCTGCCCGAGATCGTCGGTACCGAAGGGATGCGCCGGCGAGGGCCCCTGCATGCCTGCGACGATGTCGATGTCGTCGATCTTGACGCGCCAGACGAAGGGGCCGAGCACCACTGCCAGGATCAGAACGAGCAGCAGGAACGCGCTGACCACGGCAAGCTTGTGGCGGCTGTAGCGCCGCCACGTCTCGCGCCAGGGCGAGTAGACGCGCCGCTCAGCGGAGGGAGATGCGAGGGTCAAGCCAGCCATAAAGCACGTCCGCGATGAGATTGAACAGCACGACGAGACACGCAAAGACGAAGGTGACGGCCATCACCACCGGCGTGTCGTTGGAAAGGATGGAGGAGATCAGCAGCGAGCCGATGCCGGGAATGCGGAAGATCTGCTCGGTGACGATGGCGCCGCCGAACACCGCGGGCATTTGCAGCGCGATCAACGTCACGACCGGAATCATGGCGTTGCGCATGACATGCTTGACGATGACCTTGGCCTGCCCGAGCCCCTTGGCGCGGGCGGTGGTGACATAGTCGAGCCGGATCACATCAAGCATCGCCGAGCGCACGAAACGCGTCATCGACGCCGCCTGGAACAGGCCGAGCACCGCCACCGGCATGATCGCCTGACGGATCATCTCCAGCACCCAGTGGATGCCGGTGCCCTTGATGTCGGTGGTGTAGACGAACGGCAGCCAGTCCAGCGTGACCGAGAAGATCAGGATGAACAGGATGCCTGTGAAGAACGTCGGCAGCGAGAAGCCGACGAAGGCGAGCGTGTTGGCGATCTGGTCGAACAGCGAATAGGGCTTCGTCGCCGCATAGACGCCGACGGGAATCGCGATCAGCAGCGCCAGGATCTGCGCCGAGCCGATCACGTAGAGCGTGGCCGGCAGGCGCTGGAGGATGAGCGTGTCGACGTTCATCCGGCTGACGAAGGAGAAGCCCCAGTCGCCGTGCAGCATGGCGTTGAGCCAGTGCAGGTAGCGAAGGTGGATCGGGTCGTCGAGGCCGAACTTGGCCCGGAGCGCCGCCTGCACCTCGGGCGGCACGTTCGGATTGGTCGCCAGTTCGGAGAACGGATCGCCGGGCGCAAGCGCGAGCACGACAAACAGCACGACCGAGATTCCGAGCAGGCTCGGAATCGCGATCAGCAGGCGACGCAGGACGTATTGGCTCATGAGGGAAGGCCCCGTCTAGAGTTGGGGGATCATTCCTCGCGGTACCAGTCGAACAGATTGTCGGTTTCGTTGGCCCAGCCGGAAACGACCGGGCGCAGATTGTTGGCCGCCGCCTCGACCTTCAGACGATGCTGCACCGGAATGAACACCGTGTCTTCCCACATCAGATCGTTGGCCTTGATGTAGAGCGCCGCGCGCTTGACCGGGTCCATTTCCATGTCGGCCGCGTTGATCGCGGCGTCATAGTCCTTGTTGACCCAGCGCGGGAAGTTCGTGCCCTGCCACTTGTTCTCCTTGGTCGCGGCGCTGGTGGAGAGGTAGCGGCGCATGTGCTGCGACGGATCCGGCTGGCTGAGCGGGATCTGGAACATCTCGATGTCGGCGTAGAACTTCGGATAGGTGTCGGGGTTGGCGACGTCGGAGGAGAAGAACACCGATGCCACCACCGACTTCAGCTCGACCTCGATGCCGGCCTTCTGACAGGCCTGCTTGACGATGGCCTGGGTCTTCTGGCGCGGACCATTGATCGAGGTCTGGTACAGGATCTTCAGCTTCTTGCCGTCCTTCTCGCGGATGCCGTCGGCACCGGGCTTCCAGCCGGCGTCGTCGAGCATCTTGGCGGCCTTCTCGATGTTGAATTCCCAGGATGTGTTCTTGGAAACAAACTTCTCCGGGCCGTTGAGGAAGTTGGAGGTGGTGCGGCCGGCGCGGCCGTAGATCGCCTTCTTGACGGACTCGCGGTCGACCAGCAGGGACAGCGCCTTGCGCACGACAGGGTCCGAGAACAGCGGATGCTTGGTCTTCATCGACGAACGCTCGCCGTCGACCTCGACGTTCGGGTCGGTGAAATTGAGCGCGATGAATTCGGTGTCGCCGCCCACGGCATACACTGTCTTGCCCTTGCCGCCTTTCTCCAGACGCAGCAGCACGTCATCCTCGACCTGGATGTTCCAGCCGAAATCATATTCGCCGGTCTGGATCACCGCACGCGCGGCCGAGACGGCGTCACCGCCGCCCTTCATCTCGATCGTATCGAAGTAGGGCCGGTTGGCCATGTGATAGTCGGGATTGATCACGCCGCGGATGAGATCGCCCGGCTTGAACTCGACGAATTTGTAGGGACCGGTCCCGACTGGAGAGAGGTTGGTCGGCGCTTCCCGTGACTTGCTGCCCGTGTAGTCGGCAAACAGGTGCTTGGGGAGAATGGTGTTCGGGGCTCCGACAAAGGCGTCCGCCCAGAACGGTGTCGGCTTCGGGAAAGTGATCTTGACCGTGAGATCGTCGATCTTCTCGACAGTGATGTCGCGATAGCTTGCGATGGTCACGGCCGCCGTCGCGGGATCCTTGATATACTGCCAAGTGAAGACAATGTCGTCGGCCGTGAACGGCTTGCCGTCATGCCACTTCACGCCGGGCTTCAGCTTCCACGTCACCGACTTGCCGTCGGCGGCGAGCAGGCCGTTCTGGATCGAGGGAATTTCGGTCGCCAGCACCAGCTTCATGTTGCCGTCCGGATCCCAGCAGGCGAGCGGTTCGTAGAACAGGCGCGAGCCGTCCTGATCCTTGGTGCCGGTGGCGAAATGCGGATTGAGCAAGGTCGGGCCCTGCCACCACAGCAGCTTCAGCGCACCACCGCCGCCACGCTTGGTCGGCTTGTAGGTCGAGGCGCCCTCGGCCATGGCGACGCCGCCGAGCGCGAGGATCTGGTTGGCCAGCGGGGCGGTGAGACCGACCGCGGCCATGCGCGTGATGAAAGCGCGGCGATCCATCCGCCCATCCTTCACCTCGCCGATCATCGAACGCAGTTCTTTATCCAGCATGGTTGTCCCCCGTCTGGTTCCCATAGTGATGAGGACGGCCGTGAAAGCTGGCCGCCCAATTGGCTGGCAGTAGATGGCACACCGAATGGGGGGCGCGTCAACTGGGACCGTGTGTATGCAAACGGTCTTCTGGCTGTCTGTTGGGCAAAACTGCGTTCTGCAGCCCATCCGTTCGGCAATCCAGCATCAAAACATGCTGGATTGCACGCTGCACTGCGGAAAATTTGTTCGCAGCATCAGACGAAGTGTGGAGGCGAAATTCTATGCGACGGACATGTCGAGCGGTGGCTCGACGTGATCCGGCAGCGGGCAGACATACGGCGTCTTGGCCGTCCGCTTCTTCAGGTCGGCCTTGGCCGCCTTGATCAGTTCCGGATCTGTCAGCGCCTCGATGCCGAGACCGGCCATCGCCTTGGCGGCTTGCACCATGGCCTTGTGGGCATGCGGGCTCTTGCCTTGCGCCACCACCTGCCAGGTGTGGAACGGCGTGCCGATTGCAACCGTGGGGGCGTGAACCTGCACGGTCGGCACCACCCAGCTGACGTCGCCGACGTCGGTCGAGCCGACCAGCGGGTTGCGCTTGGCATCGAGCGGGACCAGGAAGTCGGCCAGCGGCCGATCGGTCTGCTCCATGCCGATCGCGTAATAGACCGACGCGATATCCTTGTCGCTCAAGGTCGCGCGGATCTGGCTGGCAAAACCCTTGTCGGCATCGTCGAAATGCGGCGGTCCGAGCTCTTCCATGACCCGGTGCAGCGCCTGCTCCAGCGGCGTGTTCGGCAGGATGTTGGAGACCGCGGAGATGATCTTCATCTCGACCTTGGTCTCGGTCATCAGCGCCGCGCCCTCGGCGATCTTGCTCACACGTCCGACCAGCTCATTCATGCCGGGAAGGTCACGGGCGCGGATCGAATAGCGCACCCGCGCATGGGCCTGGACCACGTTGGGCGCAATGCCGCCGGTGTCGAGCAGCGCGTAATGCACCCGCGCATCGCTCGGCATGTGCTCACGCATGTAGTTCACGCCGACATTCATCAATTCCACCGCATCGAGCGCGGAACGGCCGAGATGCGGCGAGGCCGCGGCATGCGAAGTGCGGCCGGTGAAGATGAAGTCCGCGCGCGTGTTGGCGAGCGACGGCGTCACCGCGACCTCCCAGAAGCTGTGCGGATGCCAGGTGATGGCGATGTCGGCGTCCTCGAACGCGCCGGAGCGCACCATGAAGGCCTTTGCCGCGCCGCCTTCTTCGGCCGGGCAGCCATAATAGCGCACGCGGCCGGGCATCTTGTTTTCGGCAAGCCAGTCCTTCACCGCGGTCGCGGCGAGCAGCGCGGCGGAACCGAGCAGATTGTGACCACAGCCATGGCCGTGCCCGCCGGCTTCGATCGGACGATGCTCGGCGACACCCGCTTCCTGGCTGAGACCGGGCAGCGCGTCATATTCGCCCATGAAGGCGATGATCGGACCGCCCTCGCCCCACTCGCCCATCACCGCGGTCGGAATGCCGGCGACGTTCTCGGTGATGCGGAAACCCTGATGACGCAGCTCGAGGAGATGCTCGGCGGCGGACCGCGCCTCGGTGTAGCACACCTCGGGCATGCCCCACACCTTGTCGCTGAGGTCGATGAAACGCCCCTTGATCGTGTCGACGCCACGCCAGATGTCGCTGCGGTTGTCCATTGCTTCGGTCCGTGATCCCTTGGTCAAACGAAGCGGCAATGGTTAGCAGCTTAGGCAGGGGCCGCCTAGCAGCGGCAGGGACACCAGCCATGCGGCCCGGCAGGGTCTCACAGTGGGGCCCAAGACAGTGCGGCCCAAGGCGGCCGCCCCTACGGCGCTACATTCTCGGCCTCGAGAGCGCGTCTTTGCTTACGAACAGGAGGCGTCGCCGGAAGGCCGTCGGACTCTCGGCAACCAGCACCCCCTTCAGAGATTGTAGACCGCCCGCGAAGAAGGGCTCGCGAAGCCCATTACCGTGAACCTCGGTCCATTCCGGTATCTGTAATCCGTAAACGCGCGCAAGGTGCTCCGCCACGGCCGCCGTATAGGCGTCGTGCACAGCGTCGATGGAAGCGGGTCGTTCTTCGATCGCCTGCTGTCGTGCGTTCGGGTTCATGTAGAACCAATCGAGAAATTCGCGGAGCGACGGATCGAACTTCTGCTCGCCAGCCTGTACGCGGCGAACGACGTCACTCAGCGTTGCGGGCTTCTTGCCGAACAGGTTCATGGTTGGCTCGACGGAGGCATGCGATCACCTTCGGGCCCAGTCTCGAGATTTGAGAAAATCTCCTCGAGACCCAATCGGGTCTTGGGCTGAAGCGCATTCTGCGGATAGAATTTTTCGACCAACGTGAGTGCATCCTGGCTAGTCTTGATACCTATCGCGTGGGCGAGGAGCTTAATGTCGTCAATGTCCGAGTTCGTTTCGACACCGCCGACACGCATCGCGCGGCACTTCATGGCAAACAAGTACTCCGGTCTGGCGGTATAGACGCGCAGGCCCGGCTGATCCTCGGTGGGGTAGGTCTTGAATAGAGCCTTCACGTCAGGATCCGCGTCTCTCTTGCTCAACCACCCCTTCACACCGTCGTTCAACCAGTTTTCGTCCCAGCCGAACTCCTCCGCCATCTCGGTCGCAAGTCGCTTGATGAAATCCTTGTTTCCTTCAAACACCGCATCGACGTCTCCGGTGTTGATCTGACGATTCAAGGTCAGCAGGAGGGCCGATCCGCCGTAGACGACGATTTCGACGGTGCGGCCTGCGGCGAAGGCCCTGCGGCCCAGCTCGGCCAGTGCATTTTCCAAAGTTAGCCGATCGAAATTCTTGTCATCGCTCATGGCTTGTTCCACAGACGGCGAACGATACGCTTGCCACTCTGGGTCGACAACGTCTTTTCGCACGGACACCAGGACCTACAGGGCACGATCGGTCCAGAATTTCTGCATTTCCCGACCGACTGAGGCATGGCGGTCTTTAAAGGCGGGCGTTTGCGGCATAGATTGTCTTTGATTTAGCGCGGCGCTTCTCGTGCGCGAGAGGTGTGTCAAAGCGCCAAGGAAAGACCAGGAGAACTCCATGCCCGCTTTGACCGAATGGAGAGTGCCGCCGGCCAATCAGCCGCGTGCGAGCGACTACGGTTTCGATCTCGACCGCGCGCTCGCGTCCGTCGTCGGCCTGCACGCTATCGTCCCGCCGGACGCCTTCAGCGCCGAGACGCTGGGCACCGAACGCGCCGGCAACGGCGTCGTGATCGATCACGGACTGGTGCTCACCATCGGCTATCTCATCACCGAAGCGGAATCGGTGTGGCTGCACCTCAGCGATGGGCGGGTGGTCGAAGGCCACGCGCTCGGTTTCGATTCCGAAACCGGCTTCGGCCTGGTGCAAGCCCTCGGTGAGCTCGACGTCGAACCGTTGCCGCTCGGCAACTCGGCGGAAACCCGGATCGGCGACCGCGTCGTGGTCGGGGGCGCCGGCGGTCGCACGCGCTCGGTCGCGAGCCAGATCGTGGCCAAGCAGGAATTCGCCGGCTATTGGGAATATCTGCTGGACGAAGCCGTCTTCACCTATCCTGCGCATCCGAACTGGGGCGGCACGGCGCTGCTCAACGAGCGCGGCGAGCTGATCGGCATCGGCTCGCTTCAGCTGGAACGCGAGCGCGACGGCAAGGCCGAGCACGTCAACATGGTCGTGCCGATCGACCTCTTGAAGCCGATCCTGGACGATCTGCGCAAGTTCGGTCGGGTCAACAAGCCGGCGCGGCCCTGGCTCGGGCTCTACTCGACCGAGATCGACAACCGCGTGGTCGTGATCGGGATCTCCCCCAACGGTCCTGCCGCGCGCGCCGAGCTCAAGACCGACGATATCATCCTCGCCGTGAACGGGGACAAGGTCACGAGCCAGACCGCCTTCTACAAGAAAATGTGGGCACTCGGCGCCGCCGGCGTCGACGTGCCGCTGACCGTGCACCACCAAGGCGTCACCTTCGACGTCACGGTGACCTCCACCGATCGCTTCAAGCTCTTGAAGGCGCCGAAGCTGCATTGATCCCACGCTGAAGGAAGCCGCGATGAGCGAGGCCGTGATCGACGACATCGTGGCCGTGCTGCCGCCGCTGCTCAATGCGCTGGAAGCGCTCGGCTTCTTCCAACGCCATCTGCATCCGCCGGCGTTCGCTACCGTGATGAACGCGATCGGCGCACCGGATGAGGCGCTGCAAGCGGCACACGCGGCTAATGGAGAGTGGCCAGAGCAGTTTGCGGGCCTCCGCGAGCGGCTCGATCGCGCCTGCGGCGAGACGCTCGCCGCCTTTGCCGGGATCCGCGAGGTGGAGCGCGGCAATGGCGATCTCGTCGCTGTCTTCCGCGCGCTGCGCCACGTGCCGCGCGCGCAGGAGGCGCTTTATCCCCTGGCGATGCAGTTTCCTCCCGTCAGCAGCTTCTTCCTCAACACCGCCAATCGCGAAAATGCGGATCTGTTGTCGCGGCTCGAAGTCGGCGCGAGCGAAAATACTGGCATCTTCCACGATCACAACGAACCCGGCAGCCGCGGCGGCTTCTCGGTCTATGTGCCTGAGTACTATACGCCCGAACGCGCCATGCCGCTGGTGATGGCGCTGCATGGCGGCAGCGGCAACGGACGCGGTTTCCTGTGGAGCTGGCTGCGCGACACCCGCAGCCTTGGCGCGATCCTGGTGACGCCCACCGCGACCGGTCCGACCTGGGCGCTGATGGGCGACGATGCCGATACGCCCAATCTCATGCGTATCCTCGAAACCGTGCGCAGCCGCTGGAGCATCGACACCTCGCGCATGCTGCTGACCGGCATGAGCGACGGCGGCACCTTCAGCTACGTCAGCGGCCTCGAGGGCGCCTCGCCCTTCACCCATCTGGCGCCGGTCTCCGCAACCTTCCATCCGCTGATGGCGGAGATGGCGGACGCCGCGCGCTTGCAAGGTCTGCCCATCTTCATCACCCACGGCAAGCTCGACTGGATGTTTCCGGTGCAGACCGCGCGCCAGACCCAGGCAGCGCTCGCAGCGGCTGGCGCTGATGTCACCTATCGCGAGATCGACGACCTCAGCCACACCTATCCGCGCGAGATCAACGCGGAGCTGGTGCAGTGGCTGAATGGAAAATGAACAACCTGTCCTTAGATGCGCCGCATGGCCGCGGAACCATCGCGCCGTGCCGACGTTATCGGCGCGTCACCGGAGGTTCGCTATGAGGACGTTTTTTGGAATGATTTTGGGCGCCCTGCTGCTTGCCGGCGGCGTCTACGTCTACGACTCCATGCAGACCTCATCCGTCGCCAATGGCGAGGTCGCGACGAGCAATCGCACCATCGTGAACTGGGATGTCGCGAAGGCCGACTGGGACGCGCTGCGCGACCGCGCGCACAAGGACTGGGTCCGGATCTCGTCGAAGTAACCGACGCCGTATCATGCACGAGGCGCCGTCGCGAACTCCGCGGCGGCGCCTTTGTGTTGGCCGCGACCGACGCTGCGCGCCTCAGTTCATCTTGGCCTTGCGGGCATCGGCGATGACCTGCTCGAACTCGGTCATGCTAAGCACGCCGGGGACGCGGTACTTGCCGACGATGAAGGACGGGGTGCCACTGAAACCGAAGGCTTCGGCCTGCTCGTTGTTGCGCTTGAGCAGCGCGTCGATGTCGCTGCCATGGCCGGCGAGATCGCGCTTCAGGCGGTCCATGTCGACGCCGGCGGCCGCCAGCAGCTCGTTGATGCGCGGCTCGGTCAGGCGCGAGCTGACGCCCATCAAGGCGTCATGGGCCTGATGGTATTTGTCCTGGAATTTTGCCGCGAGAGCGGTCCGCGCCGCCGTCACCGAGACCGGCCCGAGGATCGGCCAATCCTTCATCACCAGCCGCACCTTGCCGTCGTCCTGGACGACCTGGCGCAGCTCGGGCTCGAGCTTGCGGCAATAGGGGCAATTGTAGTCAGACCATTCGACGATGGTGACGTTGCCGTTGGGATTGCCGGCGACGGGCGTGTCGGGATCGCGCAGCACCTTGGCTTCGGTCAGCACCTCGTTGTCGTCGGTCGCCGCACGCGCCGAGGCGCCCGTCAGTGCGAGGGCGCCCGCCCCGATCAGCGTCAGCGCCGCGCGCCGCGTCGGCACAAGGCCCTTAGTCCCAGATCCAGCCATATCTCGTCCCGTTTCGGTCCCATCTCCCTGAATACGGTTCGGGACCGGGAATTGTTACCGATCATATAGAGTGTCGCGGCGACGATGTCATCGCACCAGCAGCGTGACCGCCAGGGGGACCAGGAACGAGGTCACCAAGGCGTTGAGACTCATGGCGATGCCGGAGAAGACGCCGGCAATCTCGTCGACCTGGAACGCGCGCGCGGTGCCGATGCCATGCGCGGCAAGGCCGGCGGCGAAGCCGCGCGCCCGGTAATCGGTGACGCCGGTGCGGTTCATCAGCGGCGTCACGATGATCGCGCCCATGATGCCGGTGAGGATCACCGCCACCGCCGCCAGCGAGGGATCGGCGTGCAGGGATTCGGCGATACCCATGGCGACCCCGGCGGTGACCGATTTCGGCGCCAGCGACAGCACCACGTCGCGCGGCAGGCCGGCAAGCTCGGCCAGCAGCACCACCGACACCACCGCCGTGACCGATCCCGCGAGCAGCGCCACCAGCATCGGCACGATAGATGACACGACGCGCCTGCGGTTCTCATAGAGCGGGACCGCGAGCGCCACGGTGGCAGGCCCGAGCAGGAAGTGCACGAACTGCGCGCCGGCGAAATAGCTCGTATAGGACGTGCCGGTCGCGAGCAGGAACGCGCCGATGATCCACATCGCGTGCAGCACGGGATTGGCGAGCGGATGGCGCCGCGTCGCCAGCGACACCGCATCCGTGGTCGCATAGACCAGCAGCGTCACCGTCAGCCACAGCAGCGGCGACTGCGAGAGATAGACCCAGAGCGAGAACGGATTGTCGCTCATCGCGCGTCCTGCTGCTTCAACAGGCGGCTGACGAGGCGGAAGGTCAGCACCGTCGCGAGCAGCGTGACGACCACGGAGAGCGCAAGCACGAGGACGATGGCGATGCCATGGGAGGCGAGCAGGTCGAGCTTCTGCACGACGCCGACGCCGGCCGGCACGAACAACAGCGACAGATGTGCCAGCAGGCCCTTGCTTGCCGTTTCCACGCCGTCGTTGCGCAGCGGCCCGTATGCAAGCGCTGCGAAGCGATCGCGGGCGAGCAGCAGGATCAGGAGCAGCAGCAGGCCGAGCACAGGTCCCGGCAAGGGTAGCCCGAGGCCGCGCACGACGGCTTCGCCGATCAATTGGCACAGCAGGATGAGGCCGAGACTCGCAAGCATGACCGTCGCATCAAGAGATGCGCCGACAGGCTTGTCAATCGCAGCTATGCATGAGACGTGCGCGGCTCGTGCGAAGCAGCAATGCGCGGCAGCATCGCCATCAACGTCCCGGTCATCGTGGCGATCAGCGTGGTGTTGCCCTCGTGCTCGGCAAACGCCCTGGCCTCGCAGAACGTGAGCGTGCGGCCGGGCTTGACCACCTCCGCCCTGAACACGAACCGTTCGCCGCGAGCGGGTGCCAGCAGGGTCGTCTTGAACTCGACGGTGAGGATGTCAGCCTCCCTTGGCATCAGGGTAAAGGCGGCAACGCCGCAGGCGTTGTCGAGCCCTGCCGTGATGATGCCGGCATGGACAAAACCGTTCTGCTGCGTGAGATCAGGCGAATGCAGCATCGCCAGCTCGGCCTCGCCCGGTGCAAGGCGGACGATCACGATGCCGAGCGTGTGCATCGCCGGCTGGCCGTCGAACATTGCGATCGCCGCCGCGCGATAGCCCGGGTTCTTCGGCTCGAACGCGGCCATGGTTCAGGCCTCGGCCGGATCGGCGAGACGGCGCAGAGCGATCTCCCGGATGGCATCCGCGAACGGCGCCGATTTGCGCTGGCTCCGATCCATGTGCACGCCGGTGATCTCGCAAGTTGCGGCGATCTCGCCGGTCTCGGCATTCGTCATGTCGTGCCGGAAGCGGATCGACTTGTCGCGGACCTCGAGCAGATGGCTGCGGACCTCGACGATGTCGCCGGCGAGCAGCTCGCGCCTGTAGGCGATGTTCTGCTGCACGGCGGCCATGCCGCGGCCGGAGGAGCGCAAATAGCTCGGCGTCAGGCCGAGGCGGGCGAACAGATTCCAGTTGGCTTCGTCGAATTTGCCGACATACCACATGATGTTCATGTGGCCGACATGGTCGCATTGCCACGGATAGACCGTGCCGCGATAGGTCGCCTCCTGCTCTATCGCCATTCCGCCCTCGTTGTTTATTGATCTTGATACGGTAGCGTATCAGGCACGAGACGCGTTAGCAATACGGCACCGTATCAAGAGTTCGAGAGGCTTCTTTCATGAGCGACGGCAAGGGCGATGTCTGGGTCGAGGCGGGGTTTGCCGAGCTCGCCCGCTCGGGGGTCGAGGGTGTCAGGGTCGAGGTGCTCGCCAAGAATCTCGGCGTCACCAAGGGCGGCTTCTATCGCCGCTTCGCCGACCGCGCCGCGCTGCTCGAAGCCATGCTGCAGCGCTGGCGCGAGGGGCGGGCCGCGTCGATCGCGCAGCAGACGCGCCTCGATGGCCAACACCCCCGCGAACGGCTGAAGGCGGTGATCCAGCTCTACTCCGAGCGGCTCAATCCGGAAGCCATGGCGATCGAGCTCGCGATCCGGCAATGGGCCCGCTCCGACGAGAACGCCGCGGCCGCCGTGGCGAGCGTGGACGCAGCGCGGCTCAAGCACGTGGCCGAGCTCTATCGCGCGACCGGGCTTGCGCCCGAGGAGGCCGAGGCGCAGGCCTTCCTGTTCTACTGCTTCATCTTCGGCCAGAGCCTGTTGTTCGTCGAGCGCGGGCCGCGCAAGCGGTCCCAACTGGTGGCGAAATCGGCCGAGAAGCTGCTCAACTAGAGCATGATCCGGAAAAGTGTGCAGCGGTTTTCCGAAAGATCATGCTCAAACTAAAATTTAAGCAGAAAGGCCGGAGCGTTGCTCCGGCCTTCGCATCAGCTCGAAGCTCAGGCGGCGCCCTTCAGCTTCTTGTTGCATTCGCTGTAGTAGCCGCCGCCCTTCTGGATCCACTTCATGCCGCCGTTGCCGTTGGTGGTCTTGTTGGCGTTGTACTGGTCGACGCAGGTGTGCAGGCGCCCCTTGCCCGGGGTCTCCTTGGCATATTTCGGATCGATCGCGTTCGGATAGATCGCGGGTCCCGCCGGCAGGGTCGGCGCGGCGGCCGGGGCCGCCTCCTTCTTGGCCTGCTTCGGCTCGGCGGGAGCGGCGGGCGCAGCCGCGGTCGGTGCGGGAGCAGCCGGTGCTGCAGCAGCCGGCGTTGCATCCGCGCCGCACTGGGCCTTGCGGAAGTCATTCCACTTCATGGTGCCGAGCGAGCCGTCCTTCTTGGCCGCCTGGTATTTGGCGCTGCACTCCTGCGACGTCAGCGCCTGCGCTGGCGACGATACCGCCAACGCAGCAAATCCCGACAACGCAATCGCGCACAGCATTTTCGATTGAATGGTCATCCTCAGGTCTCCTCCTTGGTCTTCCCCCGAGGGGAAGTGAAACAAGACTTGCTATCCTAGCGTGCCGGCCATTTGCGACAAGGAAGCGATGGCTCCCGGCCGCCAAAATATAGTAACGACGCCGTTCAGATTATTCATGTCGCGTTCAGCAACGCGAGCCGACGTTCGCAACCCTTCGCAATTCTCGCCAGAAGAGTGCAACACCATGACCCTCGCCTCTCGCCTCGCCGCTGTCGCCCTCGCCTCCCTGCTCGCCGGCGGCACCGCCTTCGCGCAGACCGCCGCGCCGGCGGCCAAGACCGATACCAAGATCGATGCCGCCGCCACGGCCGACAAGAAAGCCCCGAAGGAGCGTTCGGCCGAGTCGCTCGAATGCTCCAAGCAGGCCGACGCCAAGGGCCTGCACGGCAAGGAGCGCAAGAAATTCCGCTCCGAATGCATCAAGACCGCCAAGGCGGGCACCGCCGCGCCGGCTGCCGACAAGAAGTAGGCCTCCGACACGATCTTCCGCGAGCTTCCAGCGAGAGGCGCGCGCATTGCGGCATGACGAGCCTGCAATTGTGCGCCTCTCGCTGATTTGCGATAAGGTGGCGTGAAGCAAATCGCCGCCTCCCTGTCGTTTGAATGGCCGAGCCGTGCCAAGATCTTGAGCACGGCGGAGACGCTCGTCATCGGCACCGCCGGCGGCCTTGTGTTTCTCCTCGCCGGCCTTCCCGGCGGGCTGATCTCCGGCTCGATGATCGCGGTCGGGATTGCCGCGATCGCCGGGCGCCAGCTCGCGCTGCCGCCGCTCCTGACCCAGACCGTGCTGGTGCTGCTCGGGATTTCGCTGGGCTCGGTGGTCTCGCGCCATCTGCTTCAGCAGGTCGGCACATACCCCCTCACCATCGGGCTGCTTGCACTGGCGACGTTCTGCTCGACCTTCGGCTCGAGCTATTACCTCCAGCGCATCCATGGCTGGGACCGCACCTCGGCCTTCCTGGCCGGCAGCCCCGGCGCGCTGTCGCAGATCACGATCCTGGCGGTCGAGCGCGGCGCCGACCTGCCGGGCATCGCGGTGGTGCAGACCATGCGCGTCATCATCCTCACCGCGGCCTTGCCGATGGTGCTTGCATTTGCGGGCGTCGCCCCCTCCGCCGCGCCGTCGCTGGCGACGACGATCGCCTCGCCGCTCGATCTCGTGGAGCTGGTCGCGGCCTCGCTGGCCATGGCGTTGGTCCTGCGCCTGATCAGGTTTCCGGCGAGCTGGATGTTCGGCGCCATGATCGCCTCCAGCGTGCTGCATGGCGCCGGCTGGGTCGAGGGCGGCCTGCCGGACTGGGTGCGCGGTGTGGCGCTGGTTGGCATCGGCGCGCTGATCGGCAGCCGTTTCGCGCGGATGCGCATCAAGACGCTCGCCGGTCACATCAACGCGGCACTGGGCTCGTTCACGGTCGCGATCGCCGTCTCCGCCGTTTTCGTCGGCATCGTCGCGCTGACCACGCAGGTCAAGTTCTCCGATGTCGTGGTCGCCTTCGCGCCGGGCGCGATGGACGCCATGCTGGCGCTGGCGCTGACCTTGCACATCGACCCGATCTTCGTCGGGGCCCACCACCTGTCGCGTTTCGTGTTCGTGACGATCGCAACGCCGGGCATCGTGCATCTGTTCGGGCGCACGCAGGACGATGTGGATGATTGATGGAGCCGAACTCTCGTAGGGTGGGCAAAGGCGCACTAGCGCCGTGCCCACGTTCTCTTTCGCCCTTATCACTACGAGATGGTGGGCACGGCGCGCGAAGGGCGCGCCTTTGCCCACCCTACGGCGGCTTGCCTAGCCTCTCGCCGTCCGCGCAAATCCCCACGCGGCAATCGCGGCCATCAGCAGCGAGATCAGCACATTATATCCGGCGAGCGAGAGGCCGAGGAAGCGCCACTGCACCTCGTCGCAGCGCACCACCTTCACGCTGTCGAGCTTTGAAAAGAGATCGCCGGCATTGCCGAGATTGACGACGGGACCGGAGCAATCGGTCGGCCCTTTCCAAAAACCCCATTCGACGCCGGAATGGTAGGTGCCGAGGCCGGCATTGGCGAGCGTCGCCAGCGCGAGGATCGCGAGCCCCGCCAGCAGCAGCGGCCGCGGCGCTCCGCTCCGCGCCGCCAGCGCCGTGAGCCCACCGAGCGGAATCGCGAGGTAATAGGCGTAGCGCTGCTCCAGGCAGAGCGGACAGGGCAGGATCTCCAGCACGAGCTGGAAGAACCAGGCGCCCGCGATGGTCGCCGCGGCAATCAGCGTGACGAGCAGCGAGGCAGTGAGCGCAGAGCCGCTGGCAGCCGGCTTGAACGCAGGTATGGCGGCACTCTGGGTCGTCACGGCAGCCTCTTTCCGATAGGTCGCGCCCTTAAGCCTCTAGCCCCGGTCCATGCGGCTGTCGAGAACGGCCGACATCACTTTGGCGCGGGTTGACCCCGCTTTGTCCATGGCTATAGTCCGCCGGCTTCGCGACGCTCCCTTCAAGGGCCGACCGAGGGCCCCTGTGGCGGAACTGGTAGACGCGCTCGACTCAAAATCGAGTTCCGCAAGGAGTGCTGGTTCGATTCCGGCCAGGGGCACCAGCCTTCGCTGCTTCGCAGCTACGGCTGGGCGAGCCGACCTCCGAACCATCGAAGCGAAGCAGTGAAGGCTGTCCCGCCGAAGCCTTGGCGAAGGCGGACTGGGTCAACGAGTCCAAGCTCCGCTCCCCCCACCCTAGCCATCCCCGCATCTCCACTGTATAAACCGGTAGCTTCTTCCGTCACTCGAAGGAGCTCATATGAACGACCTGCACGCGTGGCTTTCGCAGCAACACCACGGTTTGCGGACCTTCCAGACCTTTCAGCAGAAGCTCGAAACGCTCGGCCAGCACGATCCCGCCCAGCGCGGCCTGTGCCGCCTGCTCAGCGGTGTCGTCGGCAGCTATGTCGAGGCCTTTGACGAGGCCCCGCTGCCGGTCGACACTGCCGAAATCGCCTATCGGCGCCTGCTGACGCTGGTCGAAAGCCTCGATCTGCACGGAAATGCCGCCCGCCGGCTCGCCGACATCAACCGCGTGGCGACCTGCGAGTTGTGGCGGTGATCGGCAGGACGAGCGGACCCACCTCAATTTTCAAATAGCAGGACACGCCTCTTCGCCCTCGCGACGCATGACGCCCGAGTCCTGTGCTTCTCTCGACGCCCCTTCCTGAAGAAAGGGCGCAGGGAAGGCCGGGCGCCGGCTGGCACCCGCGGTCCGCTGCGCGCAAATTGCGAAGACAAATGCACAGCGGCATACAGGCAGCCCAGGACATCCCGGCCTTTCCCTGCGCAGTGGTTTGACGGCTTATGGCGCGCTCTCCCCGGGGAGCGATGCACTATTGCCCCCGTCGCCTTGCGGATGGCTGATGCGCACGCCCGGTCGGGCAGCTCACATCACCGCAAGCCTTGACGCACAGACCCCGGGCGTCAGGACGACACGCTTTTGCCGTACGCGGACCGCACCGGTCGTGTGCGCGTTGCTCAACCGCTCACGGGCCAAACCCGCCCTGCGATTGCTGGCGCGCCGATGCGCTCCCCGTCCACCGCCACCCGGCCCGCGCATCGTGACGATCGCGAAACGCCCCTTATCCTTGGGCCAGGATGAGGAACACATACGATATTTCCGAATTTCGGTCAAGCAGAATTTTTGGATCGCGGCCCGGGACCCAGAGGTGACACATTCCAACGCCGCGACATGGGCCCCGGCTCTGCAGCGCACCGCTGAAGTAGCGCTGCGCTGCGTCCGGGGCACGAGAGAGAGAGAGAGAGAGAGGCACGCTCTCTCCCGTCACTGCGAGCGCCTCGTCCGCCGAAGCTCGAAGAGCGAAGGCGGAAGCGAAGCAATCCAGGAATGCATCCGCGGAAGCAGTCTGGATTGCTTCGTCGCAAGAGCTCCTCACAATGACGAGGAGGAGAGATTACGCGTCTGGAGGCGTTCGACTTCGCCGCGCCAGTTCCTATATCCTATGGCAACCGATCTGATGCAGCGGACAGTTTGATGGCCAGGACACGCAGGACGGACGCCGACGATCTCCCCCGCTATTTCGTCTGGGTTCGGGGGCTCGAAGGCCCCGAGCCGCAGAAATGGATGGCGATGGATTTCGGCGTCGGCGACTGGAAGCGGCCGCTGGTGCTGGCCTATCTGGAGCTGCCGGCGGACGAGCGCGATCTGTCGCTGTCGCTGTTGGCGCGGCGCTACCCGCCGCCGCGGATGGATCTCTCGTAACGGCATCAGCCCATCCAGCACAAGTCTGTCGCCACGGAGACAGCGACCGCTGGAAACAGCCCCGCCGGATCGCCGCTGCCAGCCAGCGACGACCCGACACGGCGACGCCGCATGATCCCGCTTGCTACCTCAGCGCGACTGTGCGCAGAATGCACCTGTATTTTCATGAGTCAGAGATTTCAACCACTGATTGATTCTGGGGTATGATGCCCGGTTTGGCCTGACGCTTTCCTTGTCGAATTGCCGGAGGGGCCCATGACGCATCATGATGTCGGGGGGAACGCCGATTCTCCGAGGCCGGAACGCGCGCCCAGCGACAGGGATGGGAATGCCGGCGGGAGCGCGAGCGCGGCCCTGCCAAGACGCAAGCTGGTGCTGTTCGCCGACGGCACCGGCAATGCGTTCACCACGCAGGAATCCAGCGTCTGGCGTCTCTATGAAGCCCTGGACCATACCCAGCCTGATCAGATCGCGCATTACATCAAGGGTGTCGGCACCGCCGGCTGGGCACCGCTTGCCGCGCTCGACGGCGCCACCGGCATCGGCGTCCCCGGCAACGTCCGCAAACTCTATCGCTTCCTGTGCTGGAACTGGCGACCCGGCGACGACATCTACATCTTCGGCTTCAGCCGCGGCGCCTTCACCGCGCGCACGCTGGCGGCGCTGATCTCGAGCCAGGGCCTGGTGCCGGCGGAGATCGACGACACGCCGGTGTCGCATGCGGAGATGGGGCGCAACGTCAAAGCCGCCTGGCGCGAGTACCGGCGCGAGACCGTGCCCTGGACCAAGAGCCTGCCGACGATCTGGGTCACGCGCTGGATCCGCGATTTCCTGCTGTTCGTCTATCACTGGCTTTGCCGGCACCGCAGCTACGCCGAGGTGCGGGGCAAGATGAACGGGCGCAGCGAGGTCGAGATCGCATTCCTCGGCCTGTTCGACACCGTCGAGGCCTTCGGCGTGCCGGTCGAGGAGCTCCGCCTCGCCGTCGACTGGGCGATCTGGCCGATCTCGTTCCGCAATCACCGGCTGTCGCACAAGGTCAGGCACGCCTGTCACGCGCTCGCACTCGACGACGAACGCACCACCTTCCATCCGCTGCGGATCGACCAGAGCCATCTGGCGCAGGGGCAGATCGTCAAGGAAGTGTGGTTCACGGGCGTCCATTCCGATATCGGCGGCGGCTATCCAGAATCCACGCTGTCCTTCGTGCCGCTGGTCTGGATGGTCGAGCAGCTCGGCGATCGGTTGCGCTTCCAGGACGGCGAGATCGAGCATTTCAGGGAATATCAATCGGCGCTCGGACCGCGGCATGATTCCCGCAGCGGCGCAGCAGTGCTGTACCGCTACGGGCCGCGTCCGATCCTCGGCGGCGACGTGAATGGCGGGCTGCCGGTGGTGCACTTCGCCGTCATCGAGCGCATGCTGCTCGGCTGCGACGATTACGCGCCCATCATGCTTCCGGCGAACTGCCTGGTGCTGCTGCCGGACGGAACGAGGTTGCCACTGCGATCCGAGGGAGAGACCAAGGATATCGACGAGCAGCATGCGCGCGAGGCTCTGAAAGCGGCCTATCTGGCAAAGGCGACGGGCCCTCGACGCGAGCAGGAGGCGAAAGCCTTTACCGCGATGAGCACGCCTGACGCCACCATGTCGAGCCTCACGCGCGACACCGTGTGGTGGCGGCGCGTCGCCTATTTCTCGCTTTTGTTCATGGCCGGCGTCATCGCCGCCTGGCCGTGGATCGCGCACGCGCTGGTGCAGTGGTCCGAAGACCGCGCCCTGGAGGGCACCGGCGCACTGTCCTTCATCACCAATATCGACTGGGTGATGGGCGCAGTGGTGGCGCCGCTGACCAATCTGCTGCGAGACGTGCTGCCGTCCTATGCGGCCCCCTGGCTCAACATCGCGACCTACTATCCCTTCCTGACGTCGATCGTGGTGATCGTCACCTGGTGGATCTGGCACAAGAACGGAACGTTGCGTGACGACATCGAGGAGCGGGCGCGTCTTGCCTGGAACACGTCGCGCCGCAGGGCGAGCATGAAGCACATCGACAAGCCGGGGCCGTTGATGCGGTTCGGACACTGGATGCGCCTGAATGCCAGCCCGGCGCAACGCGTCATCACCAGGGGACTGGTGCCGGCGGTCTTCCTGATCGCGATCTTCGGCTCGGCCGCGCTGATCGTGTCGAGCAGCCTGTTCACCGGTCGTCTCGCCCTCGGCTCGGTCTGCTCGCCGCCTACGGTCAAGGGCTCTGCCGCGTTCCAGACCGGCACGCCGGTGACGGACGAGCCGGTCGACGCGCGCGCGCTGTTCGACACCAGGGACTTTTGCTGGTGGAGCGGGCTCGCCGTCGAGAAGGGCCGCAAATACCGCGTCTTTCTCGAGATCAAAGAACCATGGTTCGACCGCACCATCATGAGCGGCGCGAACGGATTTGCGACCTACGAGCCGCACCACTACGTGGCGCTGCCGGAGCGTCGTCTGTTCGCGGCGGACTGGTTCCAGCCCGTGGTGCGCGTCGGCAGCAAAGGCATCAACGACCTGCCGCTCAAGGCAGTCAACGTGATGCCGGCCGACGAATTTCCCCGCCGCATGAAGCCCACCCTGCCCGCGGAGGACGACATCAGCAGGAGCCGCAACAGGTACCCCGTGCGGCTCGACGACACGGCCGAGTTCAAGGGCAGGCTCGACGGCCTCGGCAAATTCGAACCGATTCCGCCGGTCATGCTCGCCGAGGCAGGCCAGGCCTGGACGAAGCAGCTGTTGACCGGCCGCGTCGTCGCCGAATTCGTGGCGCCCGAGTCCGGCGAGCTGTTCTTCTACGTCAATGACGCCGTCCAGATATTCCCGCGGCTGCTTCCGGAGTCGTTGGTCCCGTCCTGGCTCGATGCGATCCAGGGGCCGCACGATCTCTTCTACCGAAACAACAGCGGCACTGCGAAGATCAAGGTCCAGCGCCTGCCGGCCCCACCGATGCCGCCGGACAAGCCGGCATTACCGCTGGCGAGCAACTGAGGTCCAGTGGGGACGCAGCGTCGGAGCGCTCAGCGCCGCGACTTGGACACGGGGCATTCCCGCCCCCATGATTATGGGTGTCGCTGCCCGCGTCCGGCGGTTAAACTTGCCCTTGCGCCGCGGGGGACACGCGGGTCGCGGGACCATGATCATGACCGAACAGGGCGAGACGGGTGAACCCATCACCATCCTCCTCGTCGAGGACGACGCGCCGACCTGCTGGCGGCTGCAGGATGCGCTGGTCAAGGCCGGCTACGAGGTGCGCAGCGCCGGCACGCTCGGCGAAGCCCGTTCCGCGCTTGCCGGCGGCGCGCCCCGCGTGCTGCTGACCGATCTGCGCCTGCCCGACGGCCACGGCATCGAGCTGATCCGCGAGATGAGGCAGCGCTTCCCCGACACCGAGATCATGGTGATCTCGGCCCTCGGCGACGAGGAGAGCGTGATCTCGGCGATCACGGTCGGCGCCACCGGCTATCTGCTCAAGGACGCCTTCCCCACCGACATCGCCACCACCGTGCGCGATCTGGTCGCCGGCCATTCGCCGATCTCGGCCTCGATCGCGCGCTTCATCGTGCGCAGAACCCAAGGTGCCGTGCCAAATTCGGCGGAGCCACCGCCGGGACCCGTGCTCAATACGGCGAGGCTGACCCCGCGCGAGATCGACATCCTCTGGGGCATCGCAAAAGGCTTCAGCTATGCCGAGATCGCCAGCCATCTCGGCCTGTCCAAGCAGACCGTGCCCGGCCATATCAAGAACATCTATCGCAAGCTCGAGGTGCACACGCGCAGCGAAGCGGTGTTCGAAGCGGTGCAGCAGGGCCTGATCAAGCTGTGAGCGAGATCGCGGCCAAGGCACCTACAAGGGCAGCTCCGAAGGAGCCCACGCGGCCGCGGCGCCGACTGATCGCCTCGCGCCTCGTGCCCTATCTGCTGCTGCAGGCGCTGATCGTGATCGCCACCATTCTCGGGCTGCGGCTGCTGCAGCCGAACGACCCCGACGATTTTGCGCTGAGCGGATTTTCGCTGCGGCAGGACGGCGTGACGCTGCCCGTGAACCTGCCGCATTTCACGGCGTCGCGCTATTCCCTGGACGACCCGCCGATCTACACCGGCAGCTTCACGTTCCGGCGCGGCGAAGCGGCATCGGGATGGTCGGTCTACCTGCCGCGCTTCAGCAACGCGGTGGAGGTCGCCGTCGACGGCGTCGTCGTGCTCGATTCCCGGCGCGACGCCAACGCCAACCGGCCCGACCGCAACACGCCGCAGATCGCAGCGATCCCCGCCTCACTGCTGCGCGAGGGCGCCAACGAGATCACGGTGCGCCTGTTCGTGTGGGGACCGTTGAAGGGTTTTCTCGACACTGTCTATGTCGGGCCGGATGCCGCCTTGCGGCCAGCCTATGAGACGCGGACGCTGCTGTTTGTCACCCTGCCCGTGGTGTTTTCCGCCTGGCAGTCGATCCTCGCCGTCATCCTCGCGATCATGTGGCTGATGCGGCGCCGCGAGCCGGTCTATGGCGTGTTGGCGGCTGCGATGGTGCTCGGCGTGGTGCAGGCCTACGTCCCGCCGCCGGTGCCGCCGGCCGCCACGTCGCGGCTTGCCGCGGTGCTGCTGGCGTCCGCGCCGATCGAGAGCGCGTTGGTCGTCATGTTCGGCGTGCTGTTCTTCGGCTGGCGCTGGCCGCGCTACGGCATGCTGCTGTTCGTGCCGGGCCTGGTCGTGTTCGTGGTCGGGCTGATCGGAGGCCCGCCGCTGCCGCGCATTCTTTTTCTGGTGCTCGGCATCCCCACGGTCGGGCTTTGCCTGGTTCTGATGGCCTGGGTGACCGCGACCGCGGTCGTCCGGCGGCAGGACGCGGCGAGCTTCACGATCGGCTGCGCCGTCACCATCGTGCTGGTCTGCTGGATCCAGGACATGCTCACGGTGCTCGAGATCGTGAGCAACGATCGCATCTTCGTCTCGCGCCTGTCCTATTCGGCGATGCTGGTCGCGATCGGCGCGGGACTGACCTGGCGCTTCGCCCGCGCGCTGAACCAGGTCGACAGCTTCGCCGGCCAGTTGGTGACGCGCGTGCGCGAGGCCGAGGAGCGGCTGAAGGCGAGCTTCGTCCGCGAGGAGGAGCGCGCGCGCGCCGCCGCGCTCGCCAATGAGCGCACGCGCCTGATGCGCGACCTGCATGACGGCCTCGGCGGCCAGTTGGTCAGCATCGTCGCGCTCTCCGAGCGCGGCCATGAGGGCGCGACCATCACCGACGCTGCCCGGGCCGCGCTGAAGGATCTGCGCCTCGTCATCGATTCCATGGACGACATCGGCGGCGACCTGATGCTCGCGCTCGGCTCCTGGCGCGAGCGCGCGAGCGCACAATTGCGGCCGCACGACATCACGCTCGACTGGCGCGTGGCGACCCCGCAGGGCCTGCCGCTGCACCCTGAACTCAGGCCATGGCACGTCATCCAGATCGTGCGCATCCTCGACGAGGCCGTGACCAATGCGGTCAAGCACGCACAGGCACATCGCATCGCGGTCACCATCGAGACGCTCGATGCAAGCGAGGGGCCGTACGGCCTGATCAGCGTGACCGACGACGGCCAAGGCTTTGCGCTGGCCGGCCATGACGAAGCCGGGCGCACCGGCCAGACCGCGCGCGGCTTGCGCAACATGAGAAATCGCGCCGCGCGCTGCGGCGCGCTGCTCGACCTGAGCTCCGATGCTTCCGGGACGCGCGTGCGGCTGCAATTGCCGCAGCGTTTTCCCGACAGCGACGCGGCTGCGGGCTGAAAAGCCCCCTCTCCGAACGTGTGGGACGCGCGGAGAGAGGGAACGGGCCGGGTGATTTGCCGGCGGAGGACGGGGGGGGTCGTCCGCAGAGCGCCCTGGGCCCGAGGCGATGCAATCAATTCAATCGAATGGAAATATCAGCGCACGCCGACACGATTGACCGGGCCGCCGCGATTCATCGGCGTTCCCGCGCGCACGCCGACCCCGGGCGCGCCGACGCCGGGTGTTGCGACCGCGGCCCTTGCGACCGGCGCTCCCGGCGCGACCACCACCGCCGCCGTCGGCCGCACCACGCAGCCCTTGGGCACGCCGACCGTCTTGCAATAGACCACCGCCTGTGCCGGGCTCGTGCCCAGCGATACCATCGCCGCGCCGGCCAGCGCCATGACCGTCAGCCCCGCACTCAGCGCTCCAGCTCTCTTCGACATCCTTTGCTCTCCTGCTTCCCGTTCGGCGTCCCGATGCAATCACCGGGTTTCGCAGCCGAGGTGCAGCCTGAATGACAAAAGACGGCGCGCGGATACATGCCATGAAGATGGGGGTCGCTGCGGCCGGGACACCGGGCCGACGCCATGAACATGGCATGGACCCGTGCACGGCCTTCGCGAGATGGTCCGGCCCGATTGATCCCGGTCGGGACAACGTCGATTCCAGAGAGGTGCTTTATGAAGATTTCAGCTGTTGCCGCGCTGCTGCTCGCCGCTTCCGCCCTGCCCGCTGCTGCGCAATCCGGTCCATCGGTCCAGGAGCAAATGGCCTGCCGTGGCGATGCCAGCAAATTCTGCGCCGAACATATCGGCAAGCCGCCGCAGATGAATGCCTGCCTGCGCGAGAACAAGTCGAAGCTCTCGGACAGCTGCCGCAAGGTCGTCGAATCGCGCGGCGGCTAATCCGTTATCCTTCTCTACAAAGAGGGCGGCGCGTTGCCGCCCTCTCGACACCGGCGCCGCTACTCCTGCATCATCTCGCCGCTGCCGCCGAACTCGGCCGGAAAATCCTTCAGCTTGGGCAGGCCGTCGCGCATCGGCAGCACGGTCTCGGCATAGTTGACGTGAACGCCGGGCGCGAATGCGAGCGTCGGGATGGTGGCGGTGAAGACGTCGACCAGTCCGAGCGGCGGATGGTTGGTCATGAGATGGCCGCCGCACTTCTTGCAAAATTTGCGCTCGCTGAGCGGCGTCTTGGCAAACGTCTCGACATTCTGGGCGCCTTCGGTGACGCGCACGGCTTCGGGCTTCCACAGGCTGAAGGCGTTGACCGGGCCGCCCGACCAGGAGCGGCAGGAACGGCAATGGCAATAGCCCATCGCCTCCGGTGCGCCCGTGACCTCGATCGTGACCGCGCCACAGAAGCAATTTCCGACATGTTTCATTTGGTCGTCTCCGTTTGATGAAGAGGAAGAAATCCTCTCCCCGCTCCTCGTCCACAATATGTCGGGACCGATGGGAATGTGGGGAGAGGTGTCGGGGTGAAGGGGGACATCACCCCGGGGGACGTTGAGGGGACGGGCGTGCGAGATGCTCGCATACCTCAGTTGGCGCGGCCAAGCGTCCTCCGTTCGGCGGACGCGCGCGGTGCCGCGCCGAGGCTAGAGTGACCGGCGCCAGGGAATAAGCATCGACACCCGTTGTTTGTACTGCCGGTACTCGTCGCCGAAGAGAGCGACGAGGTCGTGCTCCTCCAGCGCGATGCCGACGAAGATGTAGAGCGTGGTGACGACCGCAAACAGCAGATGCCCCGCGGTCATGGTCGGCGCCGCCCAGAACGCAATGATGAAGCCGAGATAGATCGGATGGCGGACGAAATTGTAGAGCAGCGGCGTCCTGAAGCGCGGCGGCGTCATCTCCTTGCCGACCAGATGGTTGGTCACCTGATGCAATCCGAACAATTCGAAATGATTGATCAGGTAGGTGCTGGCGAACACCAGGATCCACCCGGCGAAGGACAGCGTGACCAACGTCACGGCGAGATCCGGGTTCTCGACATTCCATACGATCGCAGGCAGCGGACGCCACTGCCAGAACAGGAGCAGCAATGACAGACTCGCGAACAGCACATATGTCGAGCGCTCGACCGGCTTGGGGACGAACTGCGTCCACCACGCCTTGAACTGCTTGCGTGCCATCACGCTGTGCTGAAGGGCGAACAGCGACATCAGGAGGAGATTGACGATGACGGCTTCGGCCGTCGGCGTGTCGGTTCCGGTATCGATGGTCTTGGGCACCACCAGCCCCATGACGAAGCCGATGGCGTAGAGAATGGTGACGAAAAACACGAGATATGCCGCAATTCCGTACAGAAAGGCGATGAACTTGAAAATGCGTGAGCCCGCAACCTCCGGGCTGATAGAATGAACCTGGTGATCAAGTTGGGTCATAGAACGCTCCGTTGTGCCGAGGCATCGGCACTGTTTGGTCTTCGCACCATGCCGGATCGGACGCCCCCAGACTTTCGCGGACGGTTGATTTTCGCCTGAGACGACTTTGATTTTTGCTTGAGACGACAGAAACGTGCGATTTCGCTTTGAAAACAACGTGCTCGACGGCGACCTGCGGGAACTCACCTGCGGCGGGGCAGCCGTGCCGTTGCAGCCGCAGGTGTTCGATCTCTTGCTCTATCTCGTCGCGCAACGCGCGCGTGTGGTCAGCAAGGATGACCTGATCAGTCAGATCTGGAGCGATCGCATCATCTCGGATTCGGCGCTGAACAGCCGCATCAACGCCGCGCGCAAGGCGCTCGGCGACGACGGCGCGACGCAGCGGCTGATCAAGACCATCCCACGCAAGGGCTTTCGTTTCGTCGGCGAGGTCCGGGAAGATGTGGCAGCGTCGATCGTGCCGGCCGAAGCCAGGCCCGCCCCCTCGCGCGTGGGGGACCGCCCGGCGATCGCGGTGCTCGCGTTCGAGAACATGAGCGGCGATCCCGCGCAGGACTATTTCGGCGACGGGATCAGCGAGGACATCCTCACGGCGCTGTCGAAGCAGCGCTGGTTCATGGTGATCGCGCGCAACTCGTCCTTCACCTACAAGGGGCGCGCAGTCCACCTCCGGCAGATCGCGGAGGAGCTCGGCGTCCGCTACGTCGTCGAAGGCAGCGTGCGCAAGGCGAACAACCGGGTGCGCATCACCGCACAGCTCAACGATGCCACGTCAGGCAGCCATCTGTGGGCCGAGCGCTACGACCGCGAGCTGGTCGACGTCTTCGCCGTCCAGGACGAGATCACCAACGCGATCGCTGCGGCGATCGAACCGCAGATTCACGCGGCCGAGAGTTTTCGCGCCCACCGCAAGGGACCTGCGAGCCTGGACGCTTGGGATTTCCTGATGCGGGCGTTGTCGCATTATTGGCGCGTGACCCGGCGCGATCACGAGGCCGCACGGACGCTGCTGGAACGCGCGATCGGGATCGATCCGAATTACGGTCAGGCGCTGTCGGTGCTGGCGGCGAATTACATGCTCGGCGTGCATCTCGGCTGGGCCGAGCTCGCCACCGTGGCGCCGGTGGCGGAAGCCGCCGCGCTGGCCGCGGTGCGCTGCGACCATGAGGATGCCTGGGCGCATGTCGGCCTCGGCAGCGTCTGCTTCTCGACACGCAGGCTTGCGGACGCGCTGTCCGAGTTCGAGCAGGCGCTCGCACTCAATCCGAACTTCTCGTTGGCGCAGGGCTATTACGCACTGGCGCTGTCCTATGCCGGGCGCTCGAAGGATTCGTTCGAGGCCGCCCAACGGGCGATCCGGCTGTCACCGCGCGATCCGTCGCTGGCGATCTATCACGGCATCGCGGGCTATGCGCGCTTCACCGAACGCCGTTATGACGAGGCCATCGCGCTGGCGCGCGAGGCGATCCGCCATCGCGGCGATCTCACCGGCGCCTACCGCGTGCTCGCGGTCTCCGCCGGCATGACCGGTGACGGAACGCTTGCGGAGACGGCGCTGGGCGAGCTCCGCCGCACCCAGCCCGACATCTCCCTGCACTGGATCGCGACGCAACTGCCGTGGGCCAATGACGGGGATCGCGAACACTATCTGGAAGGATTCCGGCGCGCCGGGCTGCGCTAGGCGGCTTCTCTTACCCCGGCGCTACGCGCGCTTGCGGCGCAAATGGACGATGACGTCGAGCCGCGCGATCTCGTGGCCGGGAAGCGCCTCGGGGATCTTGGTGAAGGCGAGACCTTCGGCGACGTCGACCAGCACATCCTCGCCTTCGAGATAGAAGTGCGGGTGCACCGATGTGTCGGTGTCGAAGAACGACTTGATGCCGTCGGCCGCGATCCGGCGCAAGAGGCCGGCCTCGGTGAATTGGTTCAGCGTGTTGTAGACGGTCGCGAGCGACAGATCGGCGCTCGCCGCCATCGCTTCTTCGAACAGGCTCTCGGCGGTGACATGACGATGGCCGCGCAGGAACAGCAACTGGCCGAGCGCCAGGCGCTGGCGCGTCGGGCGCAGGCCGGCATTGCCGAGCAATTGCAGACAATGCTGCACGCCCGCATCGGGCGGCAGCTCGAGGCCGGCGACATCAGGTCCGCTATCGTCAGCCGCAGGGATATTCGTGGCCTGGATGTCCATCGATCGTCTCACGCGTCTCACGGCTCAGGGGGGCAGGACGCACCGCGCCGGGTCCCGCCAGTTGCTATTCGATCGCAAAAGCGGCGGCCTGGCTTTGATCCGGATCAAATTCGAAAGCCGTCTCTGACCTATCGCAAGGCAGCCGGGTTTATTCCCGGCCAGAATGGCTGATATCGACGAGGTTCAGATGTCCAGGCCGGTTCCCGACAAAGCAGAGATCGCGCTCGAATATCCCGACAAGTTCTATGTCGGCACCTTCGAGCATTCGTCGCGGTTCGAGGCGCGGCTCGATGGCAGCGGTGTTGCGCTGGTGCTGCAGCATCCCGGCGCGGCCGACGAACGCAAATCGGTGCACCTGCACCTCAATTTCGGCCTCCTCGCCGGCATCCTGCGTGAGCTCGCCGTCAGCGTCGCCGCCCTCCCCAAGGACGACATCGCACACCGCGAGCAGCTCGCGGACGCGCTCGACGAATTGCGCCGGGCGCTGCGGACCTCCTGAAGACTACTTCGCTTTGGCCTGGATCGGCCTCGGGGCCGGCACCGCCGCCCATTCCTTGTCGGCGCGCGGGCCGTTGAGATCGCCGGTCAGGCCGACGAGCTGGCCGGGCAGAACGTCGAGGGTCTGCTGCCAGGTCTGGGTCTGGCACAGGAATTTGATGAGGCAGCCCTTGAGCTTGAGGCGATCAGGCGACTCGCGCCAGATCGACACCGAGTAGGACTTGCCGTCCTCGGCGTTGTAGATGTCGCCGGCGAAGCGCCCCTCGGGCGTCGCCTGCAGACCCATGATGAGCTGGTGGCCGAGCAATGTGCGGGCGCGCTTGTCCGGATCCGGATTCTGGCTGTCGCGGTAAGGCTGGCCGCGCTTGTCGGCCGCCTCCTTCATCCAGACGATGAAGCCGCAGAGGCGATCGCGAGAGGGCCCGCACCGCTCGAGGCGGATTCGGGCGCGGCCGTCCTCGACCAGCCAGGTGCCGCTCGGATCTGTCGGCGTGACGGCGCCGGCGCGGCCGCCAAACGCCAGCATCACGATCGTGATCGCGATGCGCAGCAGGAAGCGAAGCAAGAAGTTCATCGGCAGCACCTTTCGTTCAGTGGATCGCGGCGTCAGTTCAGCTGCGCCATCAGCGCGTCGGCGCCCTTGTCGAGGCCCGCTGTGGCGGCCGCGAGCGCGCCGGCGGTGGCCTTGATGTCGTAGGCAGCGGGGTATTGCTTGGTGACGTAGGCGGAGAGCAGCCGCGAGGTCGTTGCGTCGAAGATCTCGACGCCGTAGACGACCGAGCCGGTCATCGTCCCCTCGCCGTCGCGCGCCGCCTGCACGCCGTTGTAGACGGCGCCGGCAAGGTCGAAGCGCGAGAGCGTGCCGAGCACCGGCGTGTTGGCGACGGCGCCGGTGAGTGTCAGCCTGATCCGCAGCGTGTTCGGCCCGGGCTCGCGCACCAGCACGAAGCGGCCGCGCAGCCGGTCGGCGAAACAGTTCTGCATGTAGGCAGCGAGCGTCGCCTTGTCCTTGCCGGACATGTCGCCGAACTGATGATCCCGGCCACGATAGACCACGACGGGATCGAGGATCACTTTGCTATAGATGCGCCAGTCGACCGGCGTGGAATAGCGGTAGGGTACGCGGCCGGAGACGTCCGATTTGTCCGGCGCCATGTAGGCCGAGGACGCCATCTCCGAATAGGGTACCGGCGCGATCGACGCGCAGCCGGCCACGGCCACGCAAAGCACCAGCGTTCCCAGACCGCGCACCGCGATCGAGCGATTCATTCCAGACTCCTCTTGGCACTGTTCTGGCGATGGCGACCGCAGCCACGTCAAGGACCGGACGCGGCTGCGGGGCTCACCATTGCCAACCCTCGGCTTCGTCCGGGGCGTTTCGGAAGCGTTGGGCTGCCTCAGTGCTCGGAGTCATAAAACCGACCAGACGGTTTGTAAAGTTCGAAAGTCACGTCCTGACGCATTTGGCCGCAGGCGCGGCTTTGGGCAGGCCCGGTTCGAATTCGTTAACGATGAATCAGGCGCGTTTGCGCCGGGTTGCAGCCTTCGCGACCGCTGCCGTTCCGGATTTGGCGGCACGTTTTGCGGCCGGTTGTTCGAGGCTGGTCCACTGCGCATCGTCGAGCAGGCGCGCGAACAGTCGCTGGTGCTCGTCCTTGCTGAGCGGCGACATGCCGAACAGCGAACTCAATAGCAGTCCCATCGCTCCGGCCCAGCGCAGCATCGCGAGATCGGGGTCCGTGGCCTCTTCCCTGATCGCGGCCATCCGCTCCATCTCGCGCTCGCGCGGCAGCGCCATCAGACGCGGATTCTCCACCATGGCCGCAACCAGCGCCAGCGCGGCGGAATTCGGCGACGTCGCCGCTTCGCGCACCGTGGCCAGCTGGGTCGCCAGATTGGGATTCGCGGAGGTCTCGCCCGCCTTCGCCATATAACGCGTCGAGAACTCCTCGAAATGCGCCATCTGCCGCTCGAGGAGTGCCTTCAGCACCGCCTCCTTGGTGCGGAACTGATGCATCACGCCGCCCTTGCTCAGCCCGCTCTCGCGCGCAATCGCATCGAGCGTCAACCGGCCCGGCCCGTCGCGCGCGATGATCGCGATGGCTGCTTCGAGCGCAGCATTGCGGGACCGTTCGGAGCGCGTGGCATTGTCCATCGCCGACTTGTCTCCGCGGCACGACGATGAATCAAGTGAAAACAGGACGCGCTGTACATTTTTTGTGCGAACACTGTCGCGACTTTCATCTTGCGGCGCCGAACGGGACTGTGTGAGCCTCGATACCGGATGGGGACTGGGATGGGCCGGCCGTAGCTTTGCGCGCCATGACGTGCGAAGCGTTGACGGCTGGTCTCGCTTGAGAAAGATACGACATGCCGAAACGAGTGTTGCTTGGTCTCCTCCTGGCGTGCGGCCTCACGGCCCCGACACTGGCGCAAGAGCCGAAGACGGGAGGTGTGATCAATGCGGTGATCCAGCCTGAGCCGCCCGGCCTGATGCTGGCGATGGTCCAGAACGGCCCGGTGCAGATGGTGTCGGGCAACATCTTCGAAGGGCTGCTGCGCTACAGCCCAAAGCTCGAACCGCAGCCGGAGCTCGCCGAAAGCTGGAGCGTCAGCGAGGACGCCAAGACCTACACCTTCAAGCTCCGGAAGGGCGTCACCTGGCATGACGGCAAGCCTTTCACCGCCGCCGACGTCTTGTTCTCGGTCGAGATGCTGAAGCAGACCCACGCGCGCGCCCGCAACAACCTCGCGCAGGTCGACAAGGTCGAGGCGCCCGACGACTACACGGTCGTCTTCACGCTCAAGCAGCCGTTCGGCCCGTTCCTCGGCATCTTCGAGGTCGGCTCGATGCCGATGGTGCCGAAGCATCTCTATGACGGCACCGACTGGAAGACCAATCCCTACAACAACGCCCCGGTCGGCACCGGCCCCTTCATGTTCAAGGAATGGCAGAAGGGCTCGTTCATTCGCCTGGCCAAGAACCCGAACTATCACGAGAAGGGCAAACCCTATCTCGACGAGATCTACTGGCAGATCATTCCCGACGCCGCCGCGCGCTCGGTGGCCTACGAGACTGGCAAGGTCGACGTGCTGCCCGGCGGCTCGGTCGAGAACTTCGACGTGCCCAGGCTGTCCAAGCTGAAGGACACCTGCGTCACCGGCGCCGGCTGGGAGTTCTTCTCGCCGCTGGCCTGGCTGTGGCTCAACAACCGCCAGGGCCCGCTCGCCGACAAGCGGGTGCGGCAGGCGGTCATGTATGCGATCGACCGCGAATTCGCCAAGGACGTGATCTGGAACGGGCTCGGCAAGGTCGCGACCGGCCCCTCCGCCTCGACCATCAAATACTATACTGACGACGTGCCGAAATATCCGTACGACCCGGCCAAGGCCAAGGCCCTCTTGAAGGAAGCCGGCTACAAGGGCGAGAAGATCCGCCTGCTGCCGCTCGCTTATGGCGAGACCTGGCAGCGCTGGGGTGAAGCGGTGAAGCAAAACCTCCAGGACGTCGGCATCAACATCGAGACCATCGCCACCGACGTCGCCGGCGGCAACCAGAAGATCGGCGACTGGGACTACGACATCGCCTTCACCTATCTCTACCAGTATGGCGATCCCGCGCTCGGCGTCGGCCGAAACTACGTCTCGAGCGCCATCGCCAAGGGCCAGGTCTTCAACAACGTCGAGGGCTACTCCAACCCCGAGATCGACAAGCTGTTCGCCGACGGTGCCGTCGCAACGCCGGACTCCAAGCGCAAGGAGATCTACGAGAAGGCGCAGAAGATCCTGGTCGAAGACGTGCCGGTGGCCTGGATGCTCGAGCTGCAATTCCCGACCATCATGCGCTGCAAGGTCAAGAACCTGATCACCACGGGGATCGGGGTCAATGACGGCTTCAAGGACGCATGGCTCGACAAGTGAGCCCTTCCTTCTTCACCTCTCCCCGCCTGCGGGGAGAGGTCGAATGTGCGCATAGCGCACATTCGGGTGGGGGGGAGTCTCCACGAGTCCAACTGCTGATACGCTCGCGGAGAGTCCCCCTCACCCCAACCCTCTCCCCGCAAGCGGGGCGAGGGAGTCGCTCCGTCTCCGTGGCTTCAGGTCACATCACCAATATGACTCACTAGATGCTCTCCTTCGTCGCTCAGCGTGTCCTCAAGGGCGTGATCGTCCTGCTTGCGATCGTCGTCCTCAATTTCTTCCTGATCCGGCTTGCGCCGGGCGACCCCGCGGTGGTGATGGCGGGCGAGGCCGGGGCCAGTGACCAGATCTTCGTCAAGCAGCTCAGGGAGAAATTCGGCCTCGACAAGCCGCTGCCGGAGCAGCTCTTCCTCTACGTCAAGGGCGTCGTCACCCTCGACCTCGGCTTCTCCTTCCGCCAGCAGGCGCCGGTCGCAAAGCTGATCGGCGAGCGGCTGCCGGCGACGCTGCTGTTGACGCTGACGGCATTCGCGATCTCGCTCATGCTCGGCATTCTCTTCGGCACCTTCGCCGCGCGCTTTGCCGGAACCTTCCTCGACACCGCCATCACCGTTTTCGCGCTGATCTTCTACGCCATGCCGATCTTCTGGGTGGCGTTGATGGGCATCCTGCTGTTCTCGGTCACCATGGATTGGCTGCCGAGTTTTGGTTACGAGACGGTCGGTGCGAACCTCACCGGCTTCGCCCACGCGGTCGACGTCGCAAAACACCTGATCATGCCGGCGATGACGCTCGGCCTGTTCTTCATGGCGACCTATACCCGCATGACGCGCGCCTCGATGCTGGAGGTGAAGCGGCTCGACTTCGTCAAGACCGCGCGCGCCAAGGGCCTCTCGGACGCCGTGATCCAGCGCCGCCACGTGCTGCGCAACGCGCTGCTCCCCGTCGTGACGCTGGCCGGCGTGCATTCCGGCACGCTGATCGGCGGCGCCGTCATCACCGAGACCGTGTTCGCCTGGCCCGGCATCGGACGGCTGATGTACGACGCGCTGTTGCAGCGGGACTACAATCTGCTGCTCGGCGTCTTCGTGATCTGCTCCGCCATGGTCCTGATCTTCAACCTCATCACCGACCTCGTCTATCGCCTGGTCGATCCGCGCATCGAATTCGCCTCATGAAACAGTTCTGGAAATCGATGCTGCGTAGCCCGAGCGGCGTCATCGGGCTCATCATTCTGGTTCTCGCGATCTCGGTCGCATTGTTCGGACCGATGCTGTTCCCGAACTCGCCATGGCGGATGGTGCAGCGGCCGTTCCTGCCGCCGTTTACGCTCTCCGCCGTGCCGCTCGGCACCGACGCGCTCGGCCGCGACGTGTTCGCCGGTATGATTTTTGGCGCACGCGTCTCGCTGCTTGTCGGCCTCGTCTCCACGCTGGTCGCGCTGATCGTCGGCGTTCCCATCGGCGCCATGGCCGGCTATTTCGGCGGCAGGGTCGATGACGCCCTGATGCGCTTCACCGAGTTCTTCCAGACCATTCCGAGCTTCGCGCTCGCGATCGTGCTGGTCGCGATCCTGCAGCCCTCGATCTATTCGATCGTGACCTCGATCGCGCTGGTGAGCTGGCCGCCGGTCGCCCGCCTCGTGCGCGGCGAGGTGCTGTCGCTGCGCACGCGCGAATACGTCCAGGCGGCGGTGGTCACAGGCCAGAGCAACACCTGGATCATCATGCGCGAGATCCTGCCGAACGCACTGTCGCCCGTGATCGTGCTGGCCTCACTGATGGTGGCGACCGCGATCCTCCTGGAATCCTCGCTGTCGTTCCTCGGCCTCGGCGACCCCAATCTGATCTCCTGGGGCTACATGGTCGGCGCCGGCCGCACCGTGATCCGCCAGGCCTGGTGGATCACGGTGTTTCCCGGTGTCGCCATCCTGATCTCCGTGCTCGGGCTCAATTTGATCGGCGAAGGCCTCAACGACGCGCTCAATCCGCGCCTGTCGCGGGAGGGACGCTGACAATGACCGCCCCGCCCGCCGTCTCCATCAAGAACCTGCGAATTGCCCTGCCCAAGGGCGCCGAGCGTCCCTTCGCCGTCGACGGCGTCTCGCTCGACTTGCGGCCCGGCAAGATCGTCTGCGTCGTCGGCGAGTCCGGCTCCGGCAAGTCGATGTGCGCGCATGCGCTGATGGGCCTGTTGCCGGATACGGTCTCGGTCGCCTCCGGCGAGATCCAGTTCGAGGGACGCGACCTGCTCAAGCTCGACGACGACGGTTGGCGCGATCTGCGCGGCCGCCGTCTCGCGATGATCTTCCAGGAGCCGATGACCGCGCTCAATCCGTTGATGCGGATCGGCGACCAGATGGCGGAGATGTTCGAGGCCCACGGCCTGCTGACGCCGAGGGAGCGGCGCGCGCGAGCGCTCGCTTTGGCACGGGAGGTCGGCCTGCCCGACCCCGAGCGCATCGTCCGCGCCTATCCGCACCAGCTCTCCGGCGGTCAGCGCCAGCGCGCCATGATCGCGATGGCGCTCGCGCTCGAGCCGGCCGTGCTGGTCGCGGACGAGCCGACCACCGCGCTCGATGTCACCACGCAGGCGCAGATCCTCAAGCTGATCCGCAACCTCCAGCGCAATCGCAACATGGCGGTGATGTTCATCACCCACGATTTCGGCGTGGTCGCCGATATCGCCGACCAGGTCGTCGTGCTCCGGCACGGCAAGGTGGTCGAGGAAGGTCCGGCCGCAACCGTCTTCAACGCGCCGCAGCACGACTACACCAAGGCGCTGCTCGCCGCCGTGCCCTCGATGGACCCGCCGGCGCGCGAGCCGCTCGACGATCAGGCCAGGGCCGTCGAGGTGATCGGGCTCGACAAGACCTATGTCACCTCGGGCGGCTGGTTTCGCGAAGACCGCCGCGTCGATGCCGCGCGCGCGGTCAATTTCAACATCCTCAGGGGCGAGACGCTCGGCCTCGTCGGCGAATCCGGCTCCGGCAAATCGTCGGTGGCGCGCCTGGTGATGCGGCTGATCGAGGCCGACCGCGGCACGGTGCGGATCGGCGAGACCGATCTCACCCAGCTCTCAGGCAAGGCGCTGCGTGCCGAGCGCCATCGCATCCAGATGATCTTTCAGGATCCGTTCGCTTCGCTCAATCCGCGCCGCAAGATCGGCCACATCATCGCCGACGGTCCGATCGCGGCCGGCCTTGATCCCAAGGTCGCGTTCGACCGGGCCCGCGATCTCCTCAAGATGGTCGGACTCGATGCCGGCGCGCTCGAGCGCTATCCGCATGAATTCTCCGGCGGCCAGCGCCAGCGCATCGGCATTGCGCGCGCGCTCGCACTCGAACCCGAGATCATCGTCGCGGACGAGGCCGTCTCCGCGCTCGACGTCTCCGTCCAGGCGCAAGTCTTGCGGCTGCTCGAAGACCTCAAGACGCGCCTCGGTCTCTCGATGCTGTTCATCACCCACGATCTACGCGTCGCCGCCCAGATCTGCGACCGCATCGCGGTGATGCAGCGCGGCGCCATCGTCGAGCTGAAGCCGACCGCGCAGCTGTTCGCCGCGCCGGAGCATGCCTATACGCGCGAGCTGCTGGCGGCGGTGCCGGGACGGAAAGAGCGCGCGCCGGCGGCGTGACGATCGATCGTATCGAGTTGCCGAATTCCGGGATGGTTCCAAAAACTTGCACGCGGCCCGAGGTGAAACAAATTCGGTCCAGAAGAATTTTCTTGACGAAAATATCCTTGCCGATGAGCGCAAGGAGCAAGTCGACACCAGCATTCGCTCGCGCGGCTCCCGAAGCCCCGCAACGGATGTGAGCTGGTGAGCGGTATCTCAACCCGGCGCATCAAAGGCACGGGAGACGTTGGGATTCCGGAGTGCGCTCACGCGCTTTTTACTCCTTCGTGACCGGCGACACCGCTTCAAAGCCGAAGACGGCGTCATAGATGACGATGAAATGATAAGCGTCATCTGATGACGGGATTTGCCAACTGATATTCGGAGCCAACATGGGCGAAGTCATTCGATTTGTCTCCAAGTCCGAGCGCGAGCGAGCACGTCTCATCCAGGAGGCGCGCGCCATCTACGACAGTATCTTCCCGCCGACCGACCCGGCCAGCGAAGGCCAGGATAAGGCCGCGATGGGTCGTACATATATCGGCCGCGACGGGGGTAACCTGTCGTGATCAAGATCATCGCCGTGCTTTGCAGCCTTGCCTCCCCGACCAATTGTCACGAGCAGGTCGTCACCACCTCGGATTTCGCCGAGGTTTCGGTGCAGTCCTGCCTGATGGGCGCACCGCAGCTCGCCGACTGGATGAACCAGCATCCAGCGGAGCGACTGGCTGCGTGGCGCTGCGTGATCGGTCGACAGGCCGGCCGGGGCATCTAGCCTCTGACGGCCGCGTTCGATCGGCGCGCCACGCCCGGCCATGACGGTCTCGACTGAAGGCAGCTCTTGAGCCAGGGCCACGGCTCGACCAAAGCAGTGACGACACTCCATTGCCGGGGTAACCTCTCGTTGCGGCCATTGGCAGCAAGGGGGAAGCCGGATGGAAGTCGCGAGCCTCGTTCTTCCCGTATTCGCGATCATCGTCACCGGCTGGCTGGCCGGCGAGCTCGGCTATCTCTCCCGCTCGCTCGCCGACGCGCTGGTGCATTTCGCCTACAACGTGGCAATGCCTGCGCTATTGATCGTCACCATCGCGCAGGAGCCCGCGGGCAATCTGCTGGAATGGCGTTTCCTGCTCGCGTTCGGCGGCGGCTCCCTCGTCTGCTTTGCGCTGGTCTTCCTGGTGGTCCGCGCCGGCGCAAAGCATGATCTCGCCAGCAGCACGATTCAAGGCATGGCGGCGGCGATGACCAATACCGGCTTCGTGGCGCTGCCGATCCTGCACGCGATCTACGGCCAGCCCGCCGTCCTGCCTGCTGCGGTAGCGACGGTATTCGTCGCGGCCGTGATGTTTCCGATCACGGTCATCCTGCTGGAGAGGGACGCGCGCGGATCGTCCGCGCAGCCCGCCGGCCTCGCGAAGCAGATCCTGCTCAATCCGATGGTGCTGTCGACGCTTAGCGGTCTCGTCTGGGCGATCACAGGCCTGCCGATTCCGGCGCCGGTCGCGGCCTATCTCAACATGATCGCCGCCGCGCTCACGCCCTGCGCACTGTTCGCCATCGGGCTCGGCCTGTCGGTCGAGGGCCTGCGCTCCAACCTGAAGGCAACGTTCGCGCTCGCGCTCGTGAAGCTCGTGATCATGCCGCTGATCGTCTACGGACTTTGTGTGGTCACCGGCCTCAACGCGCTCTACACCGTCGCCGCCGTGATATGCGCCGCCGTGCCCACGGCGAAGACGGTGTACGTGCTGGCGCACGAGCACAAGGTCGAGGAGAAACTGGTCGCGGCCACGGTCTCGGTCACGACGATGCTGTCGGTAGCGACATTGCTGGTCGCGCTATACCTTCTCTCGGGTCTGGCGACCGGCACGCGCTAACCCGCACGGCCGCACTTATCTCGTGGTGTTGCTCCAGGTGGGCGCCGAGTTGGTCACGCCGACCGAGGGCCAATTGTAAGATCCGACCGACGGTGCCGTGACCGTTCCGACCGTCTGGCCGGAGGAGCCGTAGGACGCCCGCGGCTGCGCTGCCGGCGCTCCGGCGCCGCCATAGGTCGGGGCCACCACGCCCGTGCTGTAGTGTCGGCTCGACCGCGCCTTCTTCGCTTCGGCCGCAAAGGGCGCGGCCAGTAGCCCGGTCGTGATGAGCGCGGCAATGGCGAGTTTGATGCTTGTCATGGCTGATCCCTCGATCGCTGGGGCCCTTGTGCCATGTGTTCATTGATCGCACGATGTCCATAGGCACAAGTTCATAACTCCGTGTGCTGGCGAATGTGCCGAAGCAATGCGTTGGTCACCTCCGCTTCGGACGGATCATGCTCGCCTTCGGATGGACCCGAATCAGCGCTAGTGCATTGCCCTCAGCGACTTCGCGTATTGAGGCGACATGACCGGGCCCGAACTGAAGCAACTCCGCGCCGACCTCTCCGATGCCCTCGAGCGGAAGCTCACCGCGGCCGACATGGCAAAGCTCTGCGGATTGCCGGAGAAAGGCGGCGGCGACACCATCCGACGCTGGGAGGTGAGCGGCCCGACGCCGGCGGTGACCAAGGTGCTGCGCGTGCTTGCGATGGCGAGCGAGCGCTATCCCATCCTGGAGAAGTTCGACATCTTCGATCGACATGACGTGCGCGAGGAGGACCGCCCCGCAAAGCGCGCGGCGTTCCGCGAGCAGATGCGCGATGAGGCGCGACGGCGTCTTGGTTAACGAAGGACGCGCAGAGGTTACCGAAGCCCTGCGAAGTTAAGCCTTCCTTCACCACTTCTTAAGCCGGCATTAAGCACGAAAATCATTTGCAGCCCAATAAGTTAGGTTGGGTCTCGTTGTGCCATGCATGTGACAGCATTTTCGTCAAAAGGAAGCTATCTGCAAAACCAACGCGGCGCGGAAAGCGCGCCTGCCGGGGACCTTAAGTGTCGGAGTTCAAGACGATGAAGAAGATTCTGTTTGCGACCGTTGCGCTGCTCGTGGTGGGCGCTGCTGCACCGGCCGTCGGTGCCGATCTCGGCAACCGCAACTATTACAAGTCGCCCGCGCCGGCCTATGCCGCGCCGATCTACAACTGGACCGGCTTCTATATCGGCGGCCATGTCGGTGGCGCGTTCTCCAGCGACAACAATTTCAACGGCCTTTCCACCGGCAACAACGGCAACGGCCGTTTCCTCGGCGGCGTGCAGGTCGGTGGGGACTGGCAGTTCCACCCGAACTTCGTGGTCGGCGTCGAGGGCCAGTATTCCTGGCTCTCCGGCAGCGTCGGCGCCGTGTTTCCGGGCGGCATCGCCTACACCAACGACCAGCGTGGCCTCGGCTCGATCACCGGCCGCGTCGGCTACACCTGGGGCCCCGGCCTCGTCTATGTGAAGGGCGGCTACGCCTATTCGGACAACAACGAGAAGGTGACCGTCGGCGGCGTGCCGACCGCGTTCGTCATCACCGGCGATCACCGCAACGGCTACACGGTCGGCGCCGGCCTCGAATACATGTTCGCCCCGAACTGGTCGGCCAAGGCCGAGTACCAGTACTACAATTTCGGCGAGGCGAGCTTCACCGGCGGTCCGCTCGCGGGCACCGGCAGCTTCACCACTGACGACCACACCATCAAGGCGGGCGTCAACTACCGCTTCAACTGGGCAAGCCCGGCCGTCGCGCGCTACTGATCGGTTACCACAACCTTACCATGACGGGGGGCCGGCGATTTCGCCGGCCCTTCTTTTTTCGCCCTGCGGAACACATGCAACCGTTTGCGGAGATTGCGAATTTTTAACCCGCCGTGCGGATACTGCCGGCCGCAAACAGAAGCAAGAACGTTGGGGGAATTTCGATGGCGATCCGTTTCAGCCTTGGCGGCTCACTTGGCGGCCCACTTGGCCGAATGCGGCCGCGTTTCAAAATGCCGACCTGGGGCGTACGCGGCAGCCTGTTCGCCGCCTTCGCAGTGATCGCCGGCATGGGCCTCGTGATCGCGGCCGGCGCCGGCCTGGCGCTGCAGAATCTCGGCGGACGCATGACCGAACTGAGCGGGCGGGACATTCCGCGCCTTGCTGCCAGCCTGCAATTGTCGGCATTGAGCGCGAGCCTTGCGGCACAGGGACCTGCCCTGCTCGCGGCACAAAGCGAGGAAGCGCTGAACGAGCGCACCAAGAAGCTCAAGGAGCTGCAGGAGCAAACACAGCAGAAGCTCAACGAGATCATCCAGCTCGGCGGCGACAAGGCCGTCGTCTCCGGACTCAGCGAGACGATGAAGAGCATCAACGAGGCGGCCCAGAGCCTCGCCAAGGCCGCGCGCGAGCGGCTCGATATCGCCGCCCTCCATGACAAGCAATATGACGCGCTGCGCAGCGCCCAGGGCGCCTTCGTCGGCGCGGCCAGCCCGGCGATGCTCGACGCGCAGACCCGGGTCAACGCCATTCTCGGCTCGGCCGACCTGTCTGCCGCGGATGCCAGCGATGCCGCGCAGACCGTCGGCCAGCTCGGCAACGTCGTCGCCAGCGGCAATCTCGCAGCCGCCGACATGAGTGCGGCGCTGTCGGCGAACACCAGCGACAAGCTCGACGACATCCAGAAGGAATTCAAGACGGCGCAGGGACGCCTGCGGTCCAACCTCGATCTGTTGCCGGACAATCAGGGCAACAAGATGCTGCGCGAAACGGCGGAGAAGCTGCTGGCGCTCGGCACCGGCAAGACCGGCGTGTTCAACCTGCGTGAGAAGGAGCTCGACTCCGTCGACTACGGCCAGACCATCCTCGACGAGACCCGCAAGCTCAATGTCGGCCTCGGCATCAGCGTGCAGCAGCTCGTCGACGGCGTGCAGAAAGAGACCAACGCCTCGACCTCGCAGGCGCAGCAGGAGACCTCGCTCGCGACGACCGTGATGCTGGCGCTTGGGGCCTTGATGCTGGTCGGCTCGGCGCTGTTCGTCTGGCTCTATGTCGGCCGCAACATCCTGCGCCGCATCCGCGAGCTTCAGCGCGCCATGCAGCTGCTGTCGGCCGGCGACCTCGACACCGAGATCGTCCGCTCCCGGCAGAACGACGAGATCGGCGTGATGAAGGAAACGCTGACCGTGTTCCGCGACAGCATGATCGAAGCCCGGGCGCTCGCCGGCGAGCAGGACAAGGACCGGATCGCCAAGGCCGAGCGGGCCGCGCGCATGGAAGCCAAGATCGCCGAATTCGAAAGCACGGTGCGCTCCGCGCTCGACAATCTGGCGCAGTCGGCCAATTCGATGCAATCGACCGCGCAGAGCATGTCGACCACCGCCGACCAGTCCAACGCGCTGGTCAACGCGGTCGCCTCCGCCGCCGAGGAGACCTCGGTCAACGTGCAGACCGTGTCGTCAGGCACCGAGCAGCTGTCGTCCTCGATCGAGGAGATCAGCAAGCAGGTCGTGACCTCCGCCGCGATCGCCAAGAAGGCGGTCGACGAGGCCGGCGCCACCGACACCACGGTGCAGAGCCTCGCCGACAGCGCGAGCCGCATCAGCGTCGTGGTCGACCTGATCCAGACCATCGCCTCGCAGACCAATCTGCTCGCGCTCAACGCCACCATCGAGGCGGCGCGTGCGGGCGAGGCCGGCCGCGGCTTTGCGGTGGTTGCCTCCGAGGTGAAGAGCCTCGCGAGCCAGACCGCCAAGGCCACGGAGGAAATCCGCACCCAGATCGCCAGCATGCAGGAGATCACGACCTCGGCGGTCGGCGCCATCCAGGGCATCGGCCGGATCATCGGCGAGATCGACAACGTGACCACGACGATCGCAGCCGCGGTCGAGGAGCAGGGCGCCGCCACCCGCGAGATCGCGCGCAACATCCAGCATGCGGCCGGCGGCACCAGCGAGGTCTCCAGCAACATCGTCGGCGTCTCCACGGCTTCCGCCGAAGCCGGCGCCGCGGCAAACGAAGTGCTGGGCGCCTCCGACGCGCTCCGCCGCGAAGCCGACATGCTGCGCGGAGAGATCGACGCGTTCCTCAACAACATGCGGGCGGCGTAACAGCGCCGGCCCGTAGCCCGGACGGCGCTTCGTCCGGGCTACGGAAAAACACGCCCGGTATGACCGCCATGCGGAGACCACGGGCCAGCCTTTTTCGGCTGGCGCCCCGCGCGCGCTGGGTTTAAGCCGGTAGCATGAACGCGAAAACCGACACCGCACAGTCCTCAGCCGAAGCCCTGCGCTACCCCTGGGAGCAGCACCCTGGCCACGACGAGATCGTCGAGGTCAGGCCCGGCGTGCTGTGGGCGCGGCTGAAATTGCCGTTCCGCCTCAACCACGTGAACATCTACCTGCTCGCCGACGGCGACGGCTATGCGATGGTGGATACCGGCTTCGGCAACGAGGAGACGATCGAGGCCTGGACCAAGCTGTTCGACGGGCCGCTGAAGGGCGTCCACATCACGCGCCTGATCGTCACCCACTCCCACCCCGACCATGTCGGGCTCGCAGGCTGGGTCGTCGAGCGGTTCAACTGCCCGCTGGTGATGTCGCAGGTCGAATATCTGCAATCGGTCTATCACCAGAACCGCGGCACCGCGGAGCGGCAGGAGGCGCAGCGGCTGTTCTTCCGTCGCCATGGCATGGACGAGTCGCTCACCGAAAAGCTGCTCGGCCGCGGCCAGGATTATCTCAAGCGCGTTTCGGTGCTGCCGCCCTCCTACCGCCGCATCTCCCATGGCGACGACGTCGTGATCGGCACGCGCCGCTTCAAGGTGATCACCGGCGGCGGCCACGCGCTCGACCAGGTGATGCTGTATTGCGCCGACGACAAGCTGTTCCTCTCCGCCGACCAGGTGCTGAGCAAGATCTCGCCCAATGTCAGCGTCTGGGCGGTCGAGCCCGACCAGAACTCGCTCGGCGAATATCTGGCCTCGCTCGCCAGCCTCACCACGACGCTGCCCTATGACGTCCTGGTGCTGCCCGGCCATGGCGTGCCGTTCTACGGGCTGAAGACCCGGATCAAGCAGCTCGCCGACCACCATGAAGAGCGCTGCCGCCTGATCGCGGAAGCCTGCCGCGAGGTGCCGCAGACCTCGCGCGCCTTGGTACCCGTCGTGTTCAACAAGCATGTGCTCGACGAACACCAGATGGGCTTTGCCGCCGGAGAGCTCGTCGCCCACGTCAACTACATGATCGTCGAGGGCCGGCTGACGGCGGAGACGAAGGACGGCGTGCTGCAGTTCAGGACGACGTGAGTCGCTTCGTCATGCCCGGGCTTGTGGCGGCATGTCACTTCATATTCGCGATCGCGTGCAGCGCGGCGATGTAGCCGAACGGACCCAGGCCGCAGATCACCCCGCTCGCCACGAACGAGATCTTGGAGTGGCGGTGATATTCGTCGCGGGCGAGGATGTTGGAGATGTGGACTTCCAGCACCGGCCCTTCGAACGTCTTGATCGCGTCCATGATCGCGACCGAGGTGAAGGAAAAGCCGGCCGGATTGATGATGATTGCATCGGCGTCCTGCCGCGCCGACTGGATCAGGTCGACCAGCACGCCTTCATGGTTGGATTGGTGGAAGGCGAGCTTGAGCCCGAGGGTTGCGGCAGCCGCCTCGCAGCTCGCGTTGACCTCTGCGAGCGTCGTGGTGCCGTAGATGTGCGGCTCGCGGATGCCGAGCATATTGAGGTTGGGACCGTTCAGAACCATGACACGCTTCATCGGGGCGTCCTTTCGCATGCGCTTGCCGGGCGCCGATCCGCGCCTCGCCAAGGCAAAGGCTACGACATCGGCGCGACCGGCTCAGCAATCATGAGACGGCGCGCGCCCCATGGACAAAATGTCCAAGCCAGCGACAACGGTCCCGGGCTTTCCCGGGAGCCTCGGCCCGCGCGGGCGGACCAGCGTTAGGCGTTTGATCCACATCAACTATCGCCGGCGATACGCCGCTATCAATGGACCCGCGCGCCTCGTCACAAATGTGTGCGGGCGCATGGACATTGGAGCTGGAAAAGCTCTAAAAATGAGCGGCCGCCTTGGCCGGGTTCCGTTGCAGGTTTTGCCGATGGATTACAACCAGTTCTTCGATTCCGCCCTCGATCGTCTCCATTCCGAGCGGCGCTACCGCGTGTTCGCCGACCTGGAGCGCACGGCCGGCCGATTCCCGCACGCGGTCTGGCACTCGCCCAAGGGCAAGCGCGACGTCGTGATCTGGTGCTCCAACGATTATCTCGGCATGGGCCAGCACCCGAAAGTGGTCGGCGCCATGGTCGAGACCGCGACGCGCGTCGGCACCGGTGCCGGCGGCACCCGCAACATCGCCGGCACGCATCATCCGCTGGTCCAGCTCGAGGCCGAGCTCGCCGATCTCCACGGCAAGGAAGCCGCGCTGCTGTTCACCTCGGGCTATGTCTCGAACCAGACCGGCATCCCGACCATCGCAAAACTCATTCCGAACTGCCTGATCCTGTCGGACGAGCTCAACCACAATTCGATGATCGAGGGCATCCGCCAGTCCGGCTGCGAGCGGGTCGTGTTCCGCCACAACGATCTTGCGCATCTCGAGGAGCTGTTGAAAGCGGCCGGCCCGAACCGGCCGAAGCTGATCGTCTGCGAGAGCCTCTATTCCATGGACGGCGACGTCGCCCCGCTCGCCAAGATCTGCGATCTCGCCGAGAAGTACGATGCGATGACCTATGTCGACGAAGTCCACGCGGTCGGCATGTACGGCCCGCGCGGCGGCGGCATCGCCGAGCGTGACGGCGTCATGCATCGCATCGACATCCTCGAAGGCACGCTGGCGAAAGCGTTCGGCTGCCTCGGCGGCTACATCGCCGCCAACGGCCAGATCATCGATGCCGTGCGCTCCTATGCGCCGGGCTTCATCTTCACCACCGCGCTGCCGCCGGCGATCTGCTCGGCCGCGACTGCCGCGATCAAGCATCTGAAAACCTCGAACTGGGAGCGCGAGCGCCACCAGGACCGTGCCGCCCGCGTCAAGGCGATCCTCAATGCCGCCGGCCTGCCGGTGATGTCGAGCGACACCCACATCGTGCCGCTGTTCGTCGGCGATCCCGAGAAGTGCAAGCAGGCGTCCGACCTGCTGCTCGAGGAGCACGGCATCTACATCCAGCCGATCAACTATCCGACGGTCGCCAAGGGCAGCGAGCGGCTGCGCATCACGCCCTCGCCCTATCACGACGACGGCCTGATCGATCAGCTCGCCGAAGCCCTGCTGCAGGTGTGGGACCGTCTCGGCCTGCCACTGCGCGAGAAGTCGCTGGCGGCGGAATAGGCGTTTCGCCTCTCCCACCTCCCACCCTTCCCGGAGCTACCCCCTCCCCAACCCTCCCCCACAAGGGGGGAGGGAGCGAGACAGGTGTGCCCGCCTCACGTCATCCAGCCCAATAAGTCGAGCAACGCCAGTCGCATCTTTTTCGCGAGGAGCAAGGCTCTCTCCGTTCCCTCCCCCCTTGTGGGGGAGGGTCAGGGAGGGGGGGTGCCACACGGGGATTCTCTCGGAAAACCCCAAGCTGCGCACCTTAACGACAACCCCAGTTCCCGCCCTTCCGAGCATTTCGCTGTCGCCTCCCCCCGCCCAACGCGATAGATTTGCAGCGAAAATGAGCTCGGGCGCGGCCAGCGCCCTGGGAGAAGCGCGCTCGCCATGCTGCACGATTGGGGCGTGATCGCCGCCGCCTTCGGCTATATCGGCTTCCTGTTCCTGGTGGCGAGCCATGGCGACCGCCGCTCGCCGGCCGGGCGCGGCCGTGCCTCCGGGCTGATCTATCCGCTCTCGCTGGCGATCTACTGCACCTCCTGGACCTTCTTCGGCTCGGTCGGCTTCGCCACCCGCGCCTCGACCGACTTCCTCGCCATCTATGTCGGCCCGATCCTGATGATCGGGTTAGGGGCCGGCGTGTTGCGCCGCGTGATCCAGCTGGCGAAAGCCCACAACATCACCTCGATCGCCGACTTCATCGGGGCGCGCTACGGCAAGAGCCAGGCGGTGGCGGCGACCGTGGCACTGATCGCGATCATCGGCTCGGTGCCCTACATCGCGCTCCAGCTCAAGGCGGTCGCCTCCTCGCTCGAAACGATCCTGAGCGAAGACCAGGCCTTCTCCCACATCCCGATCGTCGGCGACGTCGCGCTGATGGTGACGCTGGCGATGGCGGCCTTCGCGGTGCTGTTCGGGACGCGTCAGACCGACGCGACCGAGCATCAGCACGGCCTGATGCTGGCGGTCGCGACCGAATCCATCATCAAGCTGATCGCCTTCCTCGCCGCCGGCATCTTCGTCACCTTCTGGATGTTCTCGCCGCACGAACTGATCGAGCGCGCCATGAAGACGCCGGAGGCGGTGCGCGCCATCAACTATTCGCCGTCGATCGGCAACTTCCTCACCATGACGCTGCTGTCGCTCTGCGCGATCATGCTGCTGCCGCGCCAGTTCCACGTCAGCGTGGTCGAGAACTCCTCGGATGCCGAGGTCGGCCGCGCGCGCTGGCTGTTCCCGCTCTATCTCGTCGCCATCAATCTGTTCGTGATCCCGATCGCGCTCGCCGGCCTCGTCACCTTCCCGTTCGGCGCGGCCGACCCTGACATGTACGTGCTGGCGCTGCCGATGGAGGGCGGTGCGGGGCTTCTCAGCGTCGCCATTTTCGTCGGCGGCCTGTCGGCGGCGACCGCGATGGTGATCGTCGAATGCGTCGCACTCTCCATCATGGTCTCGAACGACCTCGTGGTGCCGCTGGTGCTGCAACGACGGCCGGAAGGACGCGCCGGCGGCGCGGATTTCAGCGACTTCCTGCTGCGCTCGCGCCGGCTCGCGATCTTCGCCATCATGGTGATGGCCTATTTCTACTATCGCGCGCTCGGCAATACCCAGCTCGTGGCGATCGGCCTGCTCTCCTTTGCCGCCATCGCGCAGCTTGCGCCGAGCTTCTTCGGCGGGCTGCTGTGGCGGCGCGCGACCGCGCGCGGCGCCATCGGCGGCATGCTGGTCGGCTTCGCGGTGTGGCTCTACACGCTGTTCATTCCGAGTTTCATGGATTCCTCGACATCGGGCATCCTGCTGCTTCAGCACGGTCCGTTCGGCATCGAGGCGCTGCGGCCGCAGGCGCTGTTCGGCGCCGATCTGCCTCCCCTGATGCACGGCGTGATCTGGTCGCTGTCGCTCAACATCCTGACCTATGTGCTGCTGTCGCTGGCGCGAAGGCCCTCGTCCATCGAGCTGCTGCAGGCCGATCTGTTCGTGCCCAATACGCTTGCGCCGATCTCGCCTAGTTTCCGCCGCTGGCGCACCACCGTCACCGTGCAGGACATCCAGACCACGGTGGCGCAATATCTCGGACCCGACCGCGCCCGGCATTCCTTCGAGGCATTCTCCGCACGGCGCAACGTTCGCCTGGAGGCTGGAGCGCCCGCCGATTTCGAGCTGTTGCAGCACGCCGAGCACCTGATCGCCTCCTCGATCGGCGCGGCCTCCTCGCGCCTCGTGATGTCACTGCTGCTGCGCAAGCGCACGGTCTCGGCCAAAGCCGCACTCAAGCTGCTCGACGACTCGCACGCAGCCCTGCATTTCAACCGCGAGATCCTGCAGACCGCGCTCAACCACGTGCGTCAGGGCATCGCCGTGTTCGATGCCGATCTGCAGCTGATCTGCTCCAACCGGCAGTTCGGCGATCTCCTCAACGTCCCCCCGCATATCGTCCAGTTCGGCGAGCCGCTGCGCGAGATCCTGGAATTCATCGGCGTGAGCGATCCGGACGACCCGGTCGAGCGCGAGGCCATGCTGGAGCGGCGCCTTGCCGCCTACACCACCGACAGCGAGCCATATCTCGAACGTCTGCCGGAACGCCACATGGTGATCGAGGTGCTTACCAACCGCATGCCCGGCGGCGGCTTCGTCATCACCTTCACCGATGTCACACCCACCTTCGAGGCGGCGGAAGCACTGGAGCGCGCCAACGCGACACTGGAAAAGCGCGTGCGCGACCGCACCGAGGAGCTGACGCGGCTGAATTCCGAGCTGGCGCTGGCCAAGAGCGCCGCGGAAGACGCCAGCATCTCCAAGACACGCTTCCTCGCCGCCGCCAGCCACGACATCCTCCAGCCGCTGAACGCGGCGCGGCTCTATGTCACGAGCCTGGTCGAGCGCCAGCACAGCGGCGAGGAGACGCGGCTGGTCGAGAACATCGACGAATCCCTGCAGGCGATCGAAGAGATCCTCGGCGCGCTGCTGGACATCTCGCGACTGGACGCCGGCGCGATGACGACCTCGATCTCGAGCTTCAAGATGGCCGATCTGATGCGCTCGCTGGAGATCGAGTTCGCGCCGATCGCGCGCGCCAAGAGCCTGGAGCTCACCTTCGTGCCGTGCTCGCTGCCGGTCGAATCGGACCGGCTCCTGCTGCGGCGCCTGCTGCAGAACCTGATCTCGAATGCGATCAAATACACCCCGCGCGGCCGCGTGCTGGTCGGCTGTCGCCGACAAGGCCCTTCGCTCAAGATCTGCGTCTACGACACCGGGGTCGGCATTCCGCCGGTCAAGCGCGGCGAGATCTTCAAGGAATTCCACCGCCTCGAGCAGGGCGCGCGGATCGCGCGCGGGCTGGGGCTCGGCCTGTCGATCGTCGAACGGCTGGCGCGGGTGCTCAAGCACGGCATCGCCATCGACGGCAACAGAAGCGGCGGCTCGGTCTTCTCCGTGACCGTGCCGACGGCGAAAGCGATCACCCACACCGCCGCGGTGACCAGCGCGACGCCGCTGGCGCGGACGCCAATCTCGGGTGCCCTGATCGTCTGTATCGAGAATGACGCGGCGATCCTCGACGGCATGCGCACGCTGCTGAAGGCCTGGGACGCCGAGGTGATCGCGGTCGCCGATCCCGAAGGCGCGATCGCCGCCATCGAGACGGCGGGACGGCGCGTCACCGGCCTCCTGGTCGACTATCATCTCGACCGCGGCAACGGCATCGCCGCCATCCGCGACATCCGCCGTCGCTTCGGCGACGCCATTCCCGCGATCCTGATCACCGCCGACCGCAGCCCCGCCGTGCAGGTCGCTGCGCGCGACGAGAAGGTCGCAGTGCTCAACAAGCCGGTCAAGCCGGCCTCGCTCCGCGCGCTCCTCGGCCAGTGGCGCACGCAGCAGATGGTGGCGGCGGAGTGAGACGCACTGCCAGCGCCCGCGCTCATGAAGAGCGCCTCCAGGGACAACGGCTTGGCCATTGAGCCGGGTACGGTGACGGAAGGGTGCACCGCGACCTCCACATCGTCATTGCGAGCGCAAGCGAAGCAATCCAGAATCCTCCCGTGGAAAGATTCTGGATTGCTTCGTCGCTTCGCTCCTCGCAATGACGGAGCAAGGTGAAATGTTGTCGTCCTCAAATCGGCATCTCGTTTCGCAGACACGCCTTCGCCTTCTCGCGGCGCGTTTCGCCCGAGGTTTGCGCTTCTCGTCACGCCCTCCTGGAGAAAAGGGCGCAGGGAAGGCCGGGTGCCGGCTGGCACCCGCGGTCCGCTGCGCGAAATGCACACGCAGGAAGAACCGCACAGCAGCATACAGGTGACGCCGAACACACGGCCTTCCCTGCGCGATGGTCGGACGGCTTATGCCGTGCTCTCCCGGGAGCCGAACTTTCCCTCTGGCCTCCCTCGCCTCACGGAATTCGCCGGCATGGCGCCGGTTGGCGCCATGTCGCCTCCGTAAGACTTGACCGTAGCAACGACGGCCAGGACCACACGGTTTTGCCGTACGCACACAGCGCCGTTCGTACAACGCGGCTTGCGAGAAGCTCACGGGGATCGGCTCAATCCATCACCCCGCCCCGCGTCTCACATCCGCGACGGCGCCAATGCGTCCACCGCAGCCCGATCCGCGGCTCGTGACGACGTACGACCGCCCCTTTTCGCCGGATCAGGGTGAGCAATACCTACGACAAAGCCGAATTTCTGTAAATACGAATATTTTCGATCAAGCCGATTGACCCAGCCGTTGCTGTTTTGCCTGACGATCACCCAAGCCCTTGGGGTGACCCGGGCACGTCGCCCGCAAAATCATGCATTGAAGAACGCACTTGATGTCCGCTGATCTCTTCCAGCAGCGCAAAACGCGGATATTGTCCAACTTCATAACCGGAAGTGCGGCTTGCCGGAATCATGAGTATTATCCTCGTAGTATCACCGCCGATCGTCGGCATAACCAAGGTCTCGCAATGAGCCGAACGGTACATGCTCCCACTGGACTCTTTGACAGCCGGCACTACGGCTTTGCGCAGGTAGCAATCGTCCCAACGCGCCTCGGCGACGCCGTCCATGTGTCTGGCCAAGTGGCTTGGGACGCAGATCGAAACGTCGTTGGTGCCGGTGATATTCGGCTCCAACTCGAGAAAAGTCTGGAGAATCTTGCGGCCGCCCTGGCGTCCGTCGGTGCAAAACTATGCGACGTCGGTGCACTTCGGCTCTATATCAGGCAAAGTCATATGCATGAGAGCAGCGCCATCACCGGAGCTCTCAAGGCGGCCTTCGGCGAGAATCCGCCTTGCGCAACTTGGATCGGGGTGTCGAGCCTCGCGAATGAGGCGTTCCTCATCGAGGTCGAGCCTTCGGTCGTTTTTATTGACCGAGAGTGACTTGATAGCCAGCGGCAGCCTCGGGCTGCGATAAGCAAACTCGGTGGTCAAGGCCCTCTGTCGCTCGGTCATTGAGCGGCATCGCTTGAACGTCCGCAATGGGTCAAAACCGGCAATGTTCTGAACGAGCCGAATGACTTCGCTCTGCCTCAAGACCGGACATCCGCGAGTTAGCGAGGAAGCGCCTCAGCCCGTCGGTAAGCCCTGCCTGTCCTAGTGGCAACCATCGCGTCTTGCGTCCGGCTCTCGATGCCGGGCTTTTGCAGGATCGCGCAGATGTGCGCCTTGCGATGGCGGCGGAATGATTGCCGGCCGAGGTCCGCTTCAGGGCGCAAGCCGTGTGAAGACGTAGTCGCGGCTGCCCGCGCGGGCTTCGTGACAGCCCCAGCAGGTGCGGTGCTGGGCCTCGTCGACCGGCTTGCCGTTGATGAAACGGCCAAAACCCCAGCCGCCCGTCGCGGCGTATTTTTTGGAATCCTTGACCATCACCTGGACCGTGGTGGCGGCGCCGGGGATGGTCGCGGACGCAAACTCAGGTGACTGTTTGCGTTTCCAGGCGCGCTTGACCAGAATGGTGCCGTCGGGGAACGGCAGCTTGCCGGCCTGATACGCGTCGATTGCGATCCGGTTGCCGACGACAGCGCGGAGCTCGTCGAGCGGCGCGGCCTCTTCGGCCGGCGCGATCAGCTCCCACTGCTTGTAGTCCGGCGGAATCGTGACGCCGAAGATCGGCGAGGCGTCGGCCGTGCCGCGTGCCGCCGGCCCCTCCGCCGAAGCGATCGTGACGAGATACGGCACGCAGGTCAGGAGCATGACGAGCAGGACCACGGCGAGCACGATCATCGTGGCGTAGGGAGATTTGTTCTTTTCAGGTTCGGCTGGCGTCATGACCATTCATCAAGCTGGGTTCAATGGGCGATCCTCGGTCCGGCCCATGGCTGGACCGAGGTGTCGTAGATGCTCAGGCGCCGTCGGCGTCGATGACGGCCTTGGCGAAGGCTTGCGGTGCTTCTTGCGGCAAATTGTGGCCGATGCCGCCGGTGATCAGGCGAAACTCGTATCGACCCGAGAACTTCCTGGCATAGGCGCTCGGGTCGGGATGCGGCGCGCCGTTGGCGTCGCCCTCCATCGTGATCGTCGGCACGTCGATGACGGGAGCCGCCGCCAGCTTCTTTTCGAGATGCTCGTATTTCGCTTCGCCCTGGGCGAGCCCGAGCCGCCAGCGGTAGTTATGGATCGTGATCGCGACATGATCCTTGTTGTCCAGCGCCGCCGCACTTCGATTGAAGGTGGCGTCGTCGAACTTCCATTGCGGTGAGGCGAGCTTCCAGATCAGCTTGGCGAAATCATGCGTGTACTTCTCGTATCCGGCACGGCCGCGCTCGGTGGCGAAATAGAACTGGTACCACCATTGCAGCTCGGCAGACGGCGGCAACGGCGCGTTGCCGGCGGCCTGGCTCGAGATCAGATAGCCGCTGACCGACACCAGCGCGCGGCAGCGCTCCGGCCACAGCGCGGCGATGATGTCGGCGGTGCGCGCGCCCCAATCGAAGCCGGCGACGACCGCCTTCTTGATATCGAGCTTGTCCATCAGCGCGATGACATCGGCCGCCATCGCGGCAGGCTCGCCGTTGCGCGGCGTCTCGCTGGAAAGGAAATGCGTCGTGCCGTAGCCGCGCAAGTGAGGGATGATCACGCGATAGCCGGCCTTGGCCAGGATCGGCGCGACGTCGACGAAGGCGTGAATGTCGTAGGGCCAGCCGTGCAGCAGGATCGCCACGGGACCGTTCGAAGGACCCGCCTCGGCATAGCCGACATTGAGGACGCCGGCATCGATCTGCTTCATCGTGCCGAAGGACGCAGTCGATGCGGACGATTTCGGCGCTTCGGTCTCGGCGCGCGCGAGGTCGATTACGCCAAGACCGACGGCGACGGTTCCGGCGGCGACGCCAAAGAACTGGCGGCGATGCTGGTCGATGATCTGCTTCATGGTGGAGCTACCTTTCTTGATGGTTGGTGATGGCGCGTCAGATCTGCGCGACCGTGACGTCGATGTTGCCGCGAACGGCCTTGGAATAGGGGCAGGTCCGATGCGCATCATCGATGATGCCGCGCGCGATCTCGGGGTCGAGGCCCGGCAGGCTGACATTGAGCCGCGCCCGCAGCGAATAGGCGCCCTCGTCGAGCACGAGATCGATTTCGGCATCGATCGCGCATTTCCTGGGAAGCTCGATCTTCCGCTGGCGCGCCGCGATCTCCATCGCGCCTTCGAAGCAGGCCGACCAGCCGGCGGCGAACAATTGCTCGGGATTGGTGCCGATGCCTGCGGCGCCCGGCGGCGACAGCTTGACGTCGAGGCGGCCGTCGGAGCTGCGCGATATGCCGTCGCCTCGGCCGCCGCTGGTGTGGGTCTTGGCCGTGTAGAGTGTTTTTGCCGCCTGCGTCATGAAGCTGTCCTTTCCGTTGCGCAACTGACTAGCAGTGGCTGGTGCAGGACACCCGTTGGGAGTTGTGAGAAGTTGTGAGGCCAGACCTCGCGCGCTTAACAAGGCCTGCATCCGCGGTCTGATGCCGATGCAGCGACGGCCTTGCCGGATCGCGATCATCTGGCTATCGGGGCCTGTCGAAGGGACCCGAGATTTGCCATGACAGAGCCGGCCGGCACCGCAACGGGAACTTTATCGTTCGGGCCATTCTCCGTGACGCCACATGAACGGCTCGTGATGCGCGACGGCGTCGCGTTGCCGCTCGGCGCGAAAGCGTTCGACACGCTGATGGCGCTGATGTCGCGGCCGAACCAGGTCATCGGCAAATGGGACCTGATGGCGCTGGTGTGGCCCGGCATCACCGTCGAGGAGGCCAATCTGCGCTTTCACGTCGCAGCACTGCGCAAGGCGCTCGGCGACGGCAAGGACGGCGCCCGCTACATCACGACGCTGTCCGGCCGCGGCTATTGCTTCGTGGCGCCGATTTCGCAACTCGCAGCGCCGATTTCGCAAACAGGCATTGCGGCAACCCAGCGCCCCGCGCCGCGGCTGGAATTGCCGCCGGTGAAACTGCCGAACCGGTTACAGCGGATGGTCGGGCGCGACGATGAGATCGCCGCCGTCTCCGACAGGCTCATCGCCTCGCGCTTTGTGACGATCGCCGGCCCGGGCGGCGTCGGCAAGACGGCGGTCGCAGTGGCGATCGCTCACGACCTGCTCGAGACCTTCTCCGATGCCGCGCACTTTGTTGATCTCGCCGCGCTCAGCGATCCCGATCTCGTGATCACCTCGATCCTGCTGATGCTGGGCTTGCCGGCCGAGACCGACGATCCCCTGCCCGCGCTGCTCGCGCATGTCAGGGACAAGCGGATGCTGCTGGTTCTCGACAATTGCGAGCACGTCATCGCGACGGCCGCACCGCTGGCGGCGGACATCTTCCAGGCGGCGCCACATGTCCATATCCTCGCGACCAGCCGCGAGGCCCTGCGCGTCGAGGGCGAGCAGGTCTATCGATTGGCGCCGCTTGCCGTTCCGCCCGACGGCTCCGGACTGACGGTCGCCGCAGCGCAGACCTATCCGGCGCTGCAACTGTTCCTCGAACGTGCCACGGCCAGCGGCGCGCAGATCAGTCTCGACGACGCCAATGCCGCGATCATCGCGAGGATCTGCCGCAAGCTCGACGGCATGGCGCTGGCGATCGAACTCGCCGCCGGCCGGGTCGAAGCCTACGGCCTGGAGCAGACGGCCGCACTGCTCGACGAGCGCCTCAATCTGCTCTGGCAGGGCCAGCGAACGGCGCCGCCCCGGCAGAAGACATTGCAGGCCACGCTCGACTGGAGCTACGGACTGCTGTCGGATCTCGAACGCCTCGTGCTGCGCAGGCTTGCGGTCTTCGCCGGGCATTTCACCATCGACGCGGCGCTCGAGGTCGTGCCGGACGAGCGCGTCGACCAGGCCCGCCTGTTCGACGCCGTCGACAGTCTCGTGGCCAAATCGATGGTCGCGCCGCGCCCCATCGGCGCCATGATGCGCTACCGCCTGCTCGACACGACGCGCGCCTATCTGCTCGAGATCGAGCCCGACGGCGCGGCTCTCGCCGCGCGCCACGCGACTTACTACCGGCGATGGCTGGAACAGGCCGGCATGACATGGGCCGCCGTGCCGAGCGCGGACGAACGAGCTGCTCACTTCTCCGCACTTCACAATGTGCGCGCCGCGCTCGACTGGTGCTTCGGGGCGGGCGGTGATCTCGGCATCGGCATTGCGCTCACCGCCGCCGCGGCGCCGATCTTCCTGGCGATGTCCCTGTTGATCGAATGCCGGCGCTGGTCGGAACGGGCGCTGCTGGCGATGGACCCCTCCTCGCGCGGCAGCGCCGAGGAAATGCACATCCAGGCCGCCCTCGGACTGACCCTGATGTTCACCCGCGGCGGCAGCGAAGCGGCGCGCAGCGCCCTGAGCCGGAGCCTTGCGATCGCGCAGGCGCGCGGCGACGACATCAACCAGCTCCAGCTGCTCGGCCGGATGCATATCTTTCACGAGCGGATGGGAGAGTTCGACGCCGCGCTCGGCTATGCGCAGCAGAGCCTCGCGGTCGCGAGGTCGCTGGGCGATCCCGCCTCGATCGCCCTCGCCCATTCCCTCCTCGGCGTCTCCTTGCATCTGGCAGGCGAGCATCGCGACGCGCGCGAGATGCTGGAGGTCGCCTGGCGGGGACCGGGCACGGAGCGAATCAGCACCGTCCACGGCTTCGATCATCGCAACCGGGCCGGCATCACGCTGGCTCGCGAGCTCTGGTTGCAGGGCCGGCCCGCGGATGCGCTGCAGCTGGCGCGGCAGACGGTCACCGAGGCCGCGCAGATGGATCACCCGATCACGCTCTGCATTGCGCTGATCTGGACGGTCGCGATTGATCTGTGGAGCGGAGACCTCGACGGTGCGGACGCGAATATCGACCGCTTCATCGCGCATGCGACGTCGCGCTCGATGGGGCCTTATCTCGCCGTCGGCCGCGGCGTCAAAGGCGAGCTGGCGATCCGGCGCGGCGATGCGGCCGATGGCGTCGAGACGATCAGGACTTGCCTGCGCGAGCTCCACGATGCCGGCTACGAGCTGCTGACCACGACGTTCAACATCGCGCTGGTTCAGGGATTGTTGGCGCTCGGCCAGATCGAGCAGAGCGCACAGCTGATCGACGACGCCATCCGCCTCGTCGCGCAGAGTGGCGATCACCTCTACATGCCCGAGCTGTTGCGCATGAAAGGCAAGGTCCTATCGTACCTGCCGGAACCGCAGGTCGAGGGCGCGGAGGCCTGCCTGGTGCAGTCGCTGGAGCTCAGCCGCGGCAAGGGCGCGAAAGCCTGGGAGCTGCGGGCCGCGATCGACCTCGCCCGGCTAATTGCCGAACGCGGCCGGCGTGACGAAGCAAAACGGTTGCTTCAATCGGTTCTGAAGGGCTTTGCTGAAGGTGCCGAAACGGAGGACATCAGGATCGGCAACGAACTGCTGCGGAGGTTATCAACCCCGCCATCCTGATGAGGTGCGAGGCATGGGACGCAACGCGCTCCATGGGGCGCCTCGGGATGACGGGTTTGATAGCTTGGCGCTCACCCCGTCGGCGTGCCCTGCTTCCACTGGCCGCCGGCGATCTTGGCGGCCGCGATCACCGCCTGGGTGCGGCTCTCGACGCCGAGCTTTTGCAGGATCGCCGAGACATGTGCCTTGATGGTGGCCTCGGAGACCCCGAGCTCATAGGCGATCTGCTTGTTGAGCAGGCCCTCCGACAGCATCATCAGGACCCGGACCTGCTGCGGCGTCAGGGTCACCAGGCGGTCGCGCAGGCGCGTCATGTCGGGATCCGCCGCAGCCGACAAATCGGTATCGGCGGGAACCCAGACGTCGCCCTCCATCACCTTGAGGATGGCGTCGCGCAGGGTCTCGACGCCGAATCGCTTGGGAATGAAGCCGGAGGCGCCGAAATCGAGCGAACGGCGGATCGTGGCGCTGTCGTCGGACGCCGAGACGATCACCACCGGGATCGCCGGATATTGCGCGCGCAGATAGATCAGGCCGGAAAAGCCTGAGATCCCGGGCATCGAGAGGTCGAGCAGGATCAGGTCGACATCCGAGGTCTGTTCCAGGAGCTTGGTCAGATCCTCGAACGATCCGGCCTCGTCGATCCTGGCCGAGGTCAGGACGCCGGCCACCGCCTGTCGCAGCGCGTCGCGGAAAAGAGGATGGTCATCGGCGATGACGAGATGGGTCGAGGGAGCGTTCATCGTTCTCTTGCTGTCGTTCGCGGGCCGGCGGACCAATCCCGGGTATGTCAATTCTTCCCCGAGCGGCCGTGGCATGCAAGTGCACATTATCCCTTTGCTGCAAAGGGGTTAATCCGGAAGCCTACGTGGCGGCGCGCCGGTGCCCGATACCGGCCGTCAGCTACGCGTCAGTGCGCAAGGCCGAAAGTCGTATTGGGGCGGGTTTCACGCCGATGTTACCTTGCGGGCAAGACCTGGGTTGATCCGGCATGTCCGGACGTCTGGGGCGCGAGGAAACGCAATTCGGGGAGCGACTCAACATGTCGACAATGGCCGTATCTCAAGCAGGCGCGGGAGGGATGACGAAGGACGAACGGTTCGTCATTCTCGCCTCCTCGCTCGGTACCGTCTTCGAGTGGTACGATTTCTACCTCTACGGTTCGCTGGCCGGCATCATCGGCGCGCAGTTCTTCTCGGCCTATCCGCCGGCAACCCGCGACATCTTCGCGCTGCTGGCGTTCGCAGCCGGCTTCCTGGTGCGTCCGTTCGGCGCGATCGTGTTCGGCCGCATCGGCGACATCGTCGGCCGCAAATACACCTTCCTCGTCACCATCCTGATCATGGGTCTGTCGACCTTCATCGTCGGCCTGCTGCCGAACGCGGCCACCATCGGCATCGCGGCTCCGATCATCCTGATCGCGCTGCGCCTCGCCCAGGGCCTGGCGCTCGGCGGTGAGTATGGCGGCGCGGCGACCTACGTCGCGGAACATGCTCCGAACGGCAAGCGCGGCTACTACACCTCCTTCATTCAAACCACCGCGACGCTCGGCCTGTTCCTGTCGCTGCTGGTGATCCTGTTCACCCGTAGCGCCCTCGGCGAGACCGACTTCGCGGCGTGGGGCTGGCGCATCCCGTTCCTGGTCTCGGTGCTGCTGCTCGGCATCTCGGTCTGGATCCGGCTTCGCCTCAATGAATCCCCGATCTTCCAGAAGATGAAGGACGAGGGCAAGAGCTCGAAGGCGCCGCTGACCGAAGCCTTCGGCAACTGGCAGAACGGCAAGCTCGTGCTGCTCGCGCTGCTCGGCGGCGTGATGGGCCAGGGCGTCGTCTGGTACACCGGCCAGTTCTACGCGCTGTTCTTCCTGCAATCGATCCTGAAGGTCGACGGTTACACCGCCAACCTGCTGATCGCCTGGTCGCTGCTGCTCGGCACCGGCTTCTTCATCGTGTTCGGCATGCTGTCCGACAAGATCGGCCGCAAGCCGATCATCCTCGGCGGCTGCCTGATCGCGGCGCTGACCTTCTTCCCGATCTTCAAGATGATCACCACCAATGCCAACCCGGCACTGGAAAAGGCGATCGAATCGGTCAAGGTCGACGTGGTGGCGGATCCCGCGGGTTGCGGCGACCTGTTCAACCCGGTCGGCACCCGTGTCTTCACCGCACCTTGCGACACCGCACGCGCTTATCTGTCGCAGTCGTCGGTCAGGTACACGACCACGCCGGGCGCAGCCGGCTCGGGCGTGAAGGTGGTGGTCAACGGCAAGGACATCGCCTACGCCAACGCCAAGGACGGCAACCCGGCGGTGCTCGCCGCGGTGCAGGCGGCCGGTTATCCGAAGGGCGGCGACGCCGGAATCGTGAAGATGGCGCATCCGTTCGACATCTTCCGTCCGCAGGTGGCGGCGATCATCGGCCTGCTGTTCGTGCTCGTGGTCTACGTCACCATGGTGTACGGCCCGATCGCGGCGATGCTGGTCGAACTGTTCCCGACCCGCATCCGCTACACCTCGATGTCGCTGCCCTACCACATCGGCAACGGCTGGTTCGGCGGCCTGCTGCCGGCGACCGCCTTTGCCATCGTGGCCTCGACGGGCGACATCTATGCCGGCCTCTGGTATCCGATCATCTTCGCCTCGATTACCGTCGTGATCGGCTTCTTCTTCCTGCCCGAGACCAAGGACGTCGACATCAAGGCGACCTGATCGAAAGCAGCGATAAGCACAACGAACCGGCCGCGGAGCGATCCGCGGCCGGTTTTGTTTTGAGCGCTAAAATTGCTTTACTGATTGCTGCCGACGAATTGCAGCACCACCTCGCGCCGGTGCGGGCGCTTGCGGTGCTCGATCAAGTAGATCGCCTGCCAGGTGCCGAGGGCAAGCCGGCCGTTCAGGACCGGAACCTGAAGCGAGGCCCCGGTCAGCATCGTCTTGATATGTGCCGGCATGTCGTCGGGTCCTTCGGTGTCGTGGGTCCACCCGGCATTCTCCGGCGCGAGCCGGGATAATGCCGTGGTGAGATCGACGAGCACGGACGGATCGGCATTCTCCTGGATCGTCAGCGAGGCCGAGGTATGGCGGATGAACAGCGTCAGCGCGCCGTCGCGCGCGTGAACCTCGGCGATGAATTTTGCAGCCTCGCTGGTCAGATCGGTGAAGCCGTGGCCCGATGTCTGCACGGTCAGCAATGACGATGCGATGGTGGTGGCTTGCACCGACGATGGCGCCGAGCGCGTGATGGATCTGGCTGATGTCATCAAATATCTCGATTGATCGAACACTGCCGTAGGGTGGGCAAAGGCGCGAAGCGACGTGCCCACGTCCTTTCTCAGCATCGTGGAAACATGATGGGCACGGCGTAAGAACGCCTTTGCCCACCTACGGCACCTCAACGCATGGATGGCGCGAAGGGGTCCTCAAATCTTCCCCGACACGTCCTTCTGGACGCGGTTGGCCATGTCGATCAGCCGCCGCCAGGCCCTTTCCAGAAACGACATCACGCGGTCGACGTCCTGATCGCTCGGCAGCGGGATCTCGATCTTGCGCTCGCCCTCGGCGCCCTTGGGCTCCGCTTTCTTCAGCGGGTCGGATTTCGGCAGCGCCTCGTCGATCTTGCCGGACACCGTCGGCCCGGCCGCGAGCTGTCCCTTCAGCCTCTCGACCTCGGCCTGGAGTCGGCCGATCTCGGCGTCGAGCGCGGTCCGTTCGTCGGGCACCGCGTAGCAGGCCCAGCCGATGCCGTTCTTGGTGCAGGTCGATACCGTGCCGGTGCGCGTGTCGAGCCGCAACACGCCCTCGGGGATCGGCGCCATGCTGTAGCGGCCGTTCTCGCTGTCGGGCGTGGATTGCGCGGCCTCGAGGTCGCCGCCGATCGCCATCGCGGCGGCGAACGCCGCCAGCGCAAGCCATGATGTTGTGGATGACGTCACTGGTCTCATCGCGCTCTCCGCCACGACGTGCAGGTGGCCCTCTCGCAAATTCTACACCCCGGTGAGGCGATCCGCCGCCCAAAACACGCACCCGCATCAACGATCGCGGCGGCGTCTTCGATCCCGGCAGCGTGGCGTAAGGGCGGCCGCATCCGCCGATCCTGAGGCCTGCTGCTGCGGTGCGGCGTCACGCTGTGTGCAGCGCTGCCGTGCGCGCCAATATCATCAAACAAATCAGCTACATAACCGAAAGCGACGCAATCGTGACTTGGCTTGACTTGATTATGGGCCATCAGTATGGTCCGCGCGGCTTTTGAGGGTGGCGGGCGCAATTTCCATTCAGCCGCGGCGTTTCGGGTCTTCGTTGCATGACACAGGGCACGGGACACGGCGAGAATGGGGATCGCGATAGATCGTCCGAGGAAGCTGCGCTTTCCGAACGGCTCGGAAAACTTGATCAGCGGTTGTCCGAACTCCGGGACCAACGAATCAAGACCGAGCAACCCGCAGGTGACGGTGAAGACAGAGCGGCCAGAGCTTCGGCGATGGCGCTTGGTTTCCGGTTATCCTCCGAGTTGGTCGCCGGGGTCGTCGTCGGAGCGGGGATTGGCTGGGGTTTCGACCGCTTGCTGTCGACGTCGCCTTTCGGATTTATCGTGTTCCTGTTGCTGGGCTTCGTCGCCGGCGTGGTGAATGTGGTGAGAACGGCGGGTGCGGGTCAAGACAGGCGCGGTGGGTCTTAGCCGATCCGCACCAGAGGAATGATCGTGCCGGCCTTGCCGGTACGGGCCGGCCCGGCCGGCAGACCGAGACCCGCCGGCATTGCCCGGCAGACCAAGAGATGCCGCGCTGATGAAAATCGACCCGATCCACCAGTTCAACATCGAGCCTCTCTTCACCCTGGGCCATATCGGCAATCACACGATCGCCTTCACCAATTCGTCGCTCTACATGCTGGTGGCGGTGGCGGTGATCTCGATCCTGATGCTCGCCAGCGGCACGCAGCTGGTTCCCGGGCGCCTGCAGTCGGTTGCCGAAATCTCCTACGAATTCGTCGCCTCGACCATCCGTTCGACGGCCGGCGCGGAAGGCATGAAGTTCTTCCCGCTGATCTTCTCGCTGTTCATGTTCATCTGCGTCTCGAACCTGGTCGGCATCATCCCCTACACCTTCACGGTGTCGAGCCATCTGATCGTCACCGCGGCGCTGGCGCTTCTGGTCTTCTTCACCGTGCTGATCTACGGCGTCGCCAAGAACGGCCTGAAATTCTTCTCTATCTTCGTGCCCCACGGCGTCCCCGGCTACATCCTGCCGCTGGTGATGTTCATCGAGGTCCTGTCGTTCTTCCTGCGGCCGGTCTCCCACAGCGTCCGTCTGTTCGCCAACATGCTGGCCGGCCACATCGCGCTGAAGGTGTTCGCGGGCTTCGTCGCCATGCTCGGCTTCTCGCTCGGGGCGCTGGGCTGGGTCGGCGGCGTGCTGCCGCTGGCTCTCACGGTCGCGCTCTACGCGCTCGAGATTCTGGTCGCGTTCCTGCAAGCCTATGTGTTTGCGATCCTGACCTGCATCTACCTCAACGACGCCATTCATCCGGGACACTGAGCGGTCCGGGGAATTTCCACCCACAACCCAATCTTTCTTCCAAGGAGTCTAAAATGGATCCGGCAGCAGCAAAACTTATCGGCGCGGGCATCGCATGCATCGGCATGGGCGGCGCAGGCGTCGGCGTCGGCGTGATCTTCGGCAACTACCTCGCCGCAGCCGTTCGCAACCCGTCGGCCGCTCAGGGCCAGTTCGGCAACCTGATCTTCGGCTTCGCCGTGACCGAAGCGCTCGGCATTTTCTCGCTGCTGATCGCGCTGCTGCTGCTGTTCGTTCCGCTCTGAGGACGACGTTTTTCGCGCCGTTCCATCCCATTGGGACGGCGCGTGTGACAGCAACAGGAGAACTCCGTGGCTGAAAGTCATGGCGGCGCAAAAGGTCCGGCGGCGGGCGCTCACACCGGGGCTGACGGTGGTCACCACGGTGGCGGTTTTCCGCCGTTCGAGAGCAGCAACTACGCTTCACAGCTGGTGTCGCTCGCGATCTTCTTCGTCCTGCTTTACGTGATCGTGTCCAAGCTTGCTCTGCCGCGTGTCGGCGGTGCGATCGAGGCCCGTCAGAACAAGATCGAGGGCGACCTCGCCGAAGCGCAGAAGCTGAAGGACCAGTCCGACGCGGCGCTGAAGGCCTATGAGAACGAGCTTGCTTCGGCACGCTCGCGCGCGCAGGCGATCGGCAACGAATCCCGCGACAAGGCGAATGCGCAGGCGGACGCCGAGCGCAAGACGCTGGAAGAGCAATTGGCGGCCAAGCTCGCCGGGGCGGAGAAGACCATCGCCTCGACCCGCGCAACCGCCATGAGCAACGTTCGCGGCATCGCCGCCGATGCGGCAGGCCAGATCGTGCAGCAGCTCACCGGCGTGGTTCCGGACGCGGCGTCGGTCAATGCCGCCGTTGATGCGTCCTTGAAGGGTTAGTCGATATGTTCTTCGATCCTGAAACGTGGGTCGCCATCGCTTTCGTGATCCTGATGGTCCTGTTCGGCTATCTCGGGGTCTTCAAGAAAGCGATGGTTGCGCTCGACCATCGCGCCGACCGCATCAAGGCCGAGCTCGACGACGCGACGCGTCTCAAGCAGGAAGCCGCCAAGGTGCTCGCCGACTACAAGGCGCGCACCGCCTCGGCCGAACGCGAGGCCGCCGACATCATCGCCAACGCCAGGAGCGAAGCCGAGCGCATCGCGACTGAGGCCAAGGCGAAGATGGAAGACTTCGTCGCCCGCCGGACCAAGACCGCGGAGAGCAAGATCGCGCTCGCCGAAGCCCAGGCGCTCGCCGATGTCCGTGCCGCAGCGGCGGAAGCCGCCGTCCAGGCCGCCTCGACGATCCTGTCGCAGTCGGTCAAGGGCTCGGTTGCCGACGATCTGATCGCCAAGGGCATCACCGAGGTCCGGCAAAAGCTGAACTGAGGGTTCTGCCTTCACCAATCAAAAAGCCGGCGCAATGAGCGCCGGCTTTTTTTGTCGAAAGACTCTCGTGTCCCGGACGCGGCGCGGCATGAAATGACGCGACGCAGAGCCGGGACCCAGTGTGCCGGCGGCATGGGCCCCGGCTCTGCAGCGCACCGCTGAAGAAGCGCTGCGCTGCGTCCGGGGCACGAGCCCCCTACTTCTTCTTCCGTCCCTTCGGCTCGGGGGACAGCGCCTGCGGGTCGAAGCCGACATAGAAGACATAGGAATCGGCGGTCGAGGCGGAGGGCGTCGGATAAGCCAGATCCTCGACGATGAAGGTGAAGGGCACGCTGCCCCCTTCCGACATCTCGACCGTGGTCCGGTAAGCCTTCGAGGCGATCACTTTCTCGCCGACGCCGCCCTGCACCACCGCGACACGCAAGGGGACCTCGACGGTGGCGGGCGCACCGGCGGGACCGGCGATCACGCGGCCCTGGATTCCGATCCGGGCCGTGATGCCGGCACTGCTGCGGGCACATTCGCGCGCCATCTTGGTGATCGAGGCCTGGAAGCGGATCTCGTTGCCGACGGCCGGCTTTCCGGCCGCCCCCACCGCGTAGGTCGATGCACCCGCACGCACCGTCACCTGCGGGCAATCGAGGTCGTCTTCCGCCGGCTGGCCAGGCGCAGGCGCGGGCTTGGGCGGGGCCGGCTCATCCGACTTGCCGCCGAACAGGCTCTTGAAGCGGTCGGTCAAGGACTGGGCGGCCACCGGCGAAACCGTCGCGAACGACATCGACAATGCCAGCGCGATCGCCGGCATCCGCCGCAGCACATTCCGCGATGACCGAAGCTGCTTCACCATCAAAGCCCGTACTCCAATGACAATTATCCGGCCGATCGCCGGCCGGGGCATGCGGGTTATATCGCCAAAATCGGCGAACCCAAGGCAGCAAAAAGGGGGACTGGGCCAGGGACTTGGCAGGGGACTTGACCAGGGGACTTGGCCAGAGGACTTGGCCAGGGGACTTGGCCCAATGAAGCGAGCCGCTCAGCCGCGGAAATCCTCATGCAGCAGGCCGAACAGCAAATGGTCCTGCCAGACCCCGTTGATGCAGAGATAGCGGCGCGCCAGGCCTTCACGGGAGAAACCGCACTTCTCCAGCACCCGGATCGACGGCGCATTGGTGGGGATGCAGGCGGCCTCGACCCGGTGCAGATTGAGCTCGCCGAACAGCGTCGGCAGCAGCACCCGCAGTGCAGCCGTCATGTAGCCGCGATGGGCATGGGGTTGGCCGACCCAATAGCCGATGGTGCCGGCCTGCACGATGCCGCGCCGGACATTGGCCAGCGTGATGCCGCCGACCATGGCGCCGTCGAGCTCCCGGAAGATCAGAAAGGGATAGGAACGGTCCGCGGCAATGTCCTCGGAATAGCGGCGCAGGCGGCGGCGGAAGCCGGAGCGGGTGAGATCGTCAGACGGCCAGATCGGCTCCCAGGGCGTCAGGTAATCGCGGCTGGTCTCGCGCAAATGCGCCCATTGCAGGAAGTCCGACATCTGCGGCGCGCGCAGCAACAGCCCGTTACCGCGCGGCGCGAGGGCGGCGGGTCCACTGGACGGCAGGCGAAAGAGGGCCATGGTGATGCTTCCCGGGGCAGCTCAGCCCGCGCGCGGCTCCTAATGCAGCCGCGCCTTGGCACGTGCCCGCGTCAATCCTTCCGCAAAAGACACCGCCGTGTCCAGACCCCTGCCACTGCCTAATGCGACAACGGCAGGCCGGCTCCGCGACAGCAGCGCACGCGCGGCATCCCGGGTCGATTCGACGCTGACGGCGTCGATCCGGCCCACCAGCTCCTCGACCGTCTGCGGCCGGCCATAGGCCAGCACGTGGCGCGCCAGCTGCTCGGCGCGGGAAGAGCAGCTCTCCAGCGCCATCAGGAGGCCCGCCTTCATCTGCGCCTTGGCCCGTGCGATCTCGGCCTCGGTCAGGGTCTCGACCGAATCGTTCATGATGTCGACCACGACCTCCATCATCTCCGGCGCGTCGGCCGGATCGGTGCCGGTGTAGAGGCCGAAGAAGCCGGTGTCGGTATAGGGCGCGTGGAACGAGTAGATCGAGTAGCAGAGGCCGCGCTTCTCGCGCACCTCCTGGAACAGGCGCGACGACATTCCGCCGCCGAGGATGTTGGTGAAGACCTGGAGCGAGAACAGCGACAGATCGCTCTGCGGCACGCCTTCCAGCGCCAGCGTCAGATGCGCCTGCTCCAGCTCGCGATGCACCACCTTGGCGCCGCCCTTGCCGAACATGGCCGCCTGCGGTTTGGGACCCGGCGTCGCCTCAAAACTTGCGAAGCGCTTCTCGACCTCAGCGACCACTTGCTTGTGATCGACCGCACCGGCCGCGGCCACCACCATGTCGGGCCCGCGATAATGCGTCGAGAGATAGTCGCGCAGCGAATCGCGATTGAAGGCGCGCAGCGTCTTGGCCGTGCCGAGCAGCGAGCGGCCCATCGGCTGGTCGGGGTAGCAGAGCTCGTTGAGATGCTCGAACACGACGTCATCGGGCGTATCCTGCGCGGCACCGATCTCCTGCACGATGACGTTCTTCTCGCGCTCCAGCTCGTCCGGCTCGAAGGCGGGATTGGCGAGGATGTCGGCGAGCACGTCGAGCGCGAGCGGCACGTCGGCCTTGAGCACCCGCGCATAATAGGACGTGGTCTCGGTCGAGGTGCCGGCATTGAGGTCGCCGCCGACCGCCTCGATCTCCTCGACGATCTCGCGCGAGGAGCGTTTCGTCGTGCCCTTGAACGCCATGTGCTCGAGCAGATGCGAGATGCCGTGCTCGTTCGGCTTCTCGTCGCGTCCGCCGACGCCGGCCCACACGCCGAGCGCCGCGGTCTCGAGATGGGGCATCTTGTCGGTAACGACGGTCAGGCCGGAGGCAAGCTTGGAAATCTCGACGCTCATCCGGCAACTCCCTGCTTTGCGGCGCGGCTGACCGACAGCACGAACCGCTCGACCTCGGCCTGATCGTTCTTCATCACCTTCATGTGTTCGGATTTGGTCATCAATCCGTCGAGCCAGGCCGGCAGTTGCGGCCGCTGGCCGCAGGCCGCTTCGACAGCGTCGGGGAATTTGGCCGGATGCGCGGTGGAGAGCACGATGCTCGGCACCCCAGTGTCGGTGGTATCGCGGTCGGCGACGGCGAGCGCCACCGCCGTATGGGGATCGACCAGCTCGCCGGCCTCGCGCCAGCCGGCGCGAATCGCAGCCGCGGTCTCGGTCTCGTCGGCGCGCCCTGCGTCGAACTCCTCGCGGATCGCGGCCAGCGTCGCATCTGGCAGCACGAAACGTCCTGACTGCTTCAGCGAATCCATCAGACGGCGCACGCCGGCGGCATCGCGCCGGCCGGCTTCGAACAGCAGCCGTTCGAAATTGGACGAGATCTGGATGTCCATCGACGGCGACGCCGTCGCGTGCACCTCGCGCACCTCGTAGATCCCGGTCTTCAGCGTGCGCGCCAGGATGTCGTTGACGTTGGCGGCGATGCGCAGGGTCCGCACCGGCAGGCCCATCCGCTTGGCGACGTAGCCGGCGAAGATGTCGCCGAAATTGCCGGTCGGCACGACGAAATCCACCGCGCGCGCCGGCGCGCCGACTGCAACGGCGGAGGTGAAATAGTAGACGACCTGGGCGACGATGCGCGCCCAGTTGATGGAATTGACGCCGGAGAGCGAGGTCGCATCGCGGAAGCGATGGTTGTTGAACATCCCCTTCACCAGCGCCTGGCAGTCGTCGAAATTGCCCTCGATGGCGAGGGCATGGACATTGGCCGCGCCCGTCGACGTCATCATCCGCCGCTGCACCTCGGAGATGCGGCCGTGCGGGAACAGCACGATGAGATCCACGTTCTCGAGGCCGGCGAAGGCTTCGACCGCAGCGCCGCCGGTGTCGCCTGAGGTGGCGACCACGATGGTCGTGCGCTGGCCGCGTTTGGCGAGCACGTGGTCCATCAGCCGCGAGATCAGCTGCATCGCCACGTCCTTGAAGGCGAGCGTCGGACCGTGGAACAGCTCCAGCACGAACTGGTGCGGCGACATCTGGCGCAGCGGCACCACCGCCGGATGGCGGAAGGTCGCGTAGGCCTCGTTCGCCATGCGGCCAAGCTCGGCGTCCGAAATCTCGCCGCCGGCGAAGGGACGGATCACGTCGACCGCGACCTCCCAATAGGGGCGGCCGAAGAAGCCGGCGATGGTCTCGGCAGAGAGCTGCGGCCAGATCGTCGGCACATACAGGCCGCCGTCGCGCGCAAGCCCGGTCAGCATCACGTCGCAGAAGCCGAGTTCGGGGGCCTCGCCCCGGGTCGAGATATAACGAGTCAAACTGCCCTCCAAAGGCCGACCGGGCCTGCGCCCGCTCGTTAAGCCTTTGATTTTACGAAATTACTTGTTAACAGCCAGAGGCTTTGGGCCACCATAAAGTGTTTTGCGGCATCAGGAAACCGCTTCCCGCCTTCACCCCTGCCCAGCAAAAAGGGCTGCGGCGGTGCCGCAGCCCTCTCTTGGAAGGTCTGTCGTTGATATGTGCAGACCGGTTTGTCTCTGGGGTCGCCGCCCCCGCGGAAACTTGTCCGGCAACCTTTCGCCGTCAGTCACGAAATCGTCAAGGGCGAAAACGACGAGCGCGGGAAGATGTTCCTATTTTTCCCGACATTGGCCAAGCTTTGGCGAGCGCGTTCCAGCGAACCGGCGCCAAGGATTGCCGTTTTATCCCGACAATTGCGGGGGTCCGGAACGAATGCCACCTCGACCCATTGTGTCCGCGGATGGGTGTCGGCGGTGTCCATGCATTGCCCGGCTGCACGCCGACACCAATCCGTCTCGCCGAACCGGCTGCATCCTGGAGCAGCCGGTTCGGTGCCGTCGGTGCCGGGCCGCCAGTGCCCGGGCCGCCAGTGCCCGGGCCGTCAGTGCCCGGGCCGTCAGTGCCCCGGGCCGTCAATTCAGCCCGATTTCAACCGCGATCCTGATCAGGTCGGAATGGTTCTTGGCTCCCAGCTTCTGCTTGAGCAGGGACGTGGTGTTGGCGACGGTCTTGTAGGAGATGCCGAGCGCCTCGGCGACTTCCACGATCTTGTCGCCGCGTCCGAGCAGGCGGAGAATTTCGAGCTCCCGCGGCGTCATCTGCGAGGCCGGGTTGGCCTTGATCGCCGCGCCGGAAAACGTCACGGCTTCCGCGAGTTGCGGTGAGATGTAATTGTCGCCCGCGACCACCTTGCGCACCGCTTTCAGCAGGATCCTGGGATCATCGCCCTTGGAGACATAGCCCTGCGCCCCAAGTTCGACCGCCCGCACCACGAAGGCCGGATCGTCGTTCATGCTGAACATGATGATCTTGGCGTCGGGGTCGTCCTTGCGGATGCGTCGCATCAGCTCGAAGCCGGAGACATCGGGCAGGCTGATGTCGATCACGGTCACGTCGGGCCGCTTGCTGACATAGGCGCGATGGCCGGATTTGGCGTCGGTCGCCTCGTCGATACGGATCGAATGGTCCGAAGCGAACAGGGTGCGGCAACCGGACAGCACCACGGGGTGGTCATCGACAATCAGGACCCTGGTCGCCGGCTTGGCGGTATCTTGCATCGCGCACTCTCTTGTTGTTCGACTCATAGACCGGCGGGAACAAATGGAAAGAGTAAATCCCGCCGATGCGCGTTAGAATTGACCTAATGTGGCAACGGCTCTCGTTCAGAACGCAACTGTTTCTTCCACTTGGCGCGAGCTTTCTCGCAACGCTGATCCTGGGCGGCGTTCTGCTCCAGATCTTCGCGGCCGGCCAGCTCGCCGACGAGAACGAGCCCGCTCGACGTTCGACCCGGACGATCGCGACCGCACTCAACAACACTCTGCGCGCGTCGGACGACCCGCGGAAGACGCTCGACGCCTTTGTCCAATCCTTGACTACCTCCTCGGACATCCAGTTCCGTTCCGCGGAAGGCCCTGCCGCGGAGCCGAGAAAGGACGGCCGGCACAACCTGCAAGGGGTTCCGCAGTGGTTTGTCAACCTGCTCATGGTACCGGACATGGACGCTGCGACCCCGGTGCTGATCGATGGCAAGCGTGTCGGCGATATCGTGTTCCTGCCGGACCTGTCGGCCGACCTGTTCGAGAAGTGGATCGGCTTCCTGGCGCTGACCGGCCTCGTCGCCATGCTGACCGTGCTCACCGGAATCATCGCTTACGTCTTCGCGGGATCGGCACTGCGTCCCCTGCAGCATCTCGGTGAAGGCCTCACACGGATGCGGCGCGGCGACTACGCAAAGCCGATCCCGATCGGAGGGCCGCCGGAGATCCGGCAGAGCTGTGCGGAAGCAAACGCGCTGGCCGCGACGCTGGCGCAATTGAGCCAGGACAATCGCGATCTGATGCACCGCCTGGTGTCGCTCCAGGACGACGAGCGGCGCGATCTCGCCCGCGAATTGCACGACGAGCTCGGACCGCTGCTGTTCAGCATCCGCGCCGGCACGATCGCGCTGGTCGACGCCTCGCCGCAGGCGGGAAATCTCGGCAAGTCGGCCCAGGATGTGCTGCAATCGGTCGAGGCGCTCCAGCAGACCAACCGCCGTATCCTCGATCGGTTGCGGCCGCTCTACATTCAGGAGCTTGGCCTTTCGACCAGCGTGCAGACGCTGCTCCAGAACTTTCGCAAGCAGGCGCCGCACATCGTCCTGACGGACACGATCGATCCGGGTCTCGACGGCATCGCCGGGCCGCTGGCCCAGACCGTCTATCGCGTGATCCAGGAGGCGCTGACCAACGTGCTGCGCCACGCCAAGGCCAGCAACGCCCATGTCCAGGCAACCGTCACCGATAAGGCGCTCGTCGTCGAGATCTCCGACGACGGCGGCGGCTTTCCCGACGGCAACGTTTTCGGCCGCGGCCTGACCGGCATGCATGAGCGCGTGCGCGCGCTCAGCGGATCGCTGTCACTGTTGCGCGTGGATGGGCGAACCCATGTACGCTGCCGCCTTCCGGCCGAGCCGGCACGCGAGGCGCCGGTCCAGCCAATTGGTTGAGCTGACCTTGTCGGAAAACCGCCGCACACTTTACGCCCACGCGGCCCTTCGGGATCATGCCCTAACAGGCGCAGCCATGATGCGCGTTCTGTTGCGCCGGCTCGCACAGCGTGCTGCGGATCTTGCCTTCGGGGCTGAAGCGAAACGAGGCGTGAATCCGTAGCGCGCCGGCGACGGAATATTCGAGATCGACGCCATGGGGCGCGGGATGGATCTCCTCCAGCCCGAAGCCGGCCAAGGAGAAGGCACTGAGTCGCGGCTGCCAATAGGCCTCGAGCTCGCTGCGGCCGCGATAGCGCTGCGCACCGTTGCACGTGCATTCGACCTGGGCGTCGTCCGCATAGAGGTCGAGCAACGACGTGAGGTCGCCCTTCCGGCAGGCGTCCACCCAATCGACGACAATTCCCATCTGGTCGAAATCGCTCACGCCGCAATCCTGTCTGCCGCGGAAACTCACCGGCGGCTTAGAACCACACTCGTGAATGTGCGCTGAATAATAAACCCCGGGCGATACCGGGTTCCCACGGGGTATCTACGGTCGAGCCCAGCTCTGCCGCCGGCCTCTTGCCCACACGGCGAAGGCGATCAGCACGGCGCCTGCCAGCATGAACCAGGTGACGGCGTATTGCAGGTGGTCGTCCTTCAAATGCACGTCGAGCGGCCCCGGGCGCGGGATGCCGTTCTCGGGCACCGGTTGCTCGAGGTCGACATAGAACGGCGCAACCGCGCCCCAGCCGAGCGCGCTTGCGATGGCCGGATGATCGCGCACGAACCAGAGCCGCTTGTCGCGGTTCTCCGCTGGCGTCAGCCAGCCGGACGGCTCGGGAAAGCGCAGATAACCGGTGAGCGCGACCGGCTGCCCGGTAACGAGCTTCTTCACCGCGCGATCCTCGACGCTGCGATCCTGCATGGTGTTCTCGACGAAGCCCGCATCGATCACGACCGTCTCGCCGCTGGGAAGTCGCGCCGGCAGGAACGCCCAGGTGCCGGGGCCGGAGGCGTCCTTGCGCACCGCCGAGCCCGAGGAATAGACCATCGCATCCGGCAGGGCTGCGTAGGTCGCGGTGAAGCTGACGCGGCGGAATTCGTCGCGCGCGGGATTGAGTGCAGCCCATTGCGAAGATGGCGGCAGCGCGATGGGCGCCTCTGCAAGGCGCTCGGTGAGCGCCGCGACCAGCGCGTGCTTGGCGGTCCGGCGCTGCAATTGCCAGACACCGAGCGCGACGAAGACGGCCGTCAGGAACAGCGTGAACAGCGCGAAGCCGGCCACGCGGGGCTTGCGCGCAGGCTGGTTCATTTCGCGCGGTCGACCAACCGGCCCGGCGCCGCCTTGTGGTGGAATTGCAGCGCGATCAGCAGCGACTTCATCGCGCGCAGCGGCAGCAGCGTGGTGGCCAGGATCAGCGGCAACCACAGCGCCGCATGGAGCCAGTAAGGCGGCTGGTACTTGACCTCGACGATGAGCGCAGCCGCTACCACGATCCCACCGGCCAGCATGATGATGAAGATCGCCGGCCCGTCGCCGGTATCGATGAAGGCATAGTCGAGACCGCAGCGGTCGCAGGCGGGTGCGAGGTTGAGGAAGCCCGCATAGAGCTTGCCCTGGCCGCAGCGCGGGCATCGGCAGGCAAGCCCGCGCAGCGCGCTTTGCAGGACGGTGGTTTCAGGCTCGGGCTTGCCGGCGGTGTCGTTCATGATGGCAGACTCTATCACAGTTTTCGCGGGAGCTTCCGGCGGCCCAAAAGCGAAAGGGCGGCCCAGCGGCCGCCCTTTCTGATCTCGTTGTCGCGGCTCAGTGCGCGCCGTGGGCCATGGTCTCGGCGCCGTGTCCCCAGACGTAGATGCAGAGGAACAGGAACAGCCAGACCACGTCGACGAAGTGCCAGTACCAGGCGGCGAACTCGAAGCCGAGATGCTGCTTCGGCGTGAAGTGGCCGGCATAGGCGCGGAACAGGCACACCAGCAGGAAGATGGTGCCGACCAGCACGTGGAAGCCGTGGAAGCCGGTCGCCATGAAGAAGGTCGCGCCATAGACGTTGCCGCCGAACGAGAACGCCGCATGGCTGTACTCGTAGGCCTGCACGCAGGTGAAGAGCGCACCGAGCACGACGGTCAGGATCAGGCCGTATTTCAGGCCCTGGCGGTCGTTCTCCAGCAGCGCATGGTGCGCCCAGGTCACGGTGGTGCCCGACGTGAGCAGGATCAGCGTGTTGAGGAGCGGCAGATGCCAGGGATCGAAGGTCTCGATGCCCTTCGGCGGCCAGGTGCCGGGGACGGCGCAGGCGCCGGCCTGGGTGCCGAGGCCGCAGCCGAATACGGCATCGCGGGTGGCGTGAACGGCGTCGGCCGGAAACAGCGCGGCGTTGAAATAGGCCCAGAACCAGGCGACGAAGAACATCACCTCGGAGGCGATGAACAGGATCATGCCATAGCGGTGATGCAGCTGCACGACGCGGGTGTGGTCGCCCTTGTACTGGGCTTCCTTGATCACGTCGCCCCACCAGCTCGCCATGGTGTAGAGCACGCCCACGGTGCCGACGCCGAACACGATCGGCGCGGCCGAGAACATGTGATGCATCCAGGTGATCGCGCCGACCGCCATGATGAAGGCCGAGAGCGAACCGACGGCCGGCCAGGGCGAGGGGTCGACCAGGTGATAGTCGTGATGCTTGGTGTGCGCCGTAGCCATTTCGGTCTCTCTCCTCAATCCCGTGCCTGTCAGGCACTTATCCCCTTGTTTCCGACCTTCCGAGCGCGAGCCCCGGCGGTCAGAGATTTCCCTTGCGCTTGTCGCCTTCGCCCGATGCCAGCGGCTTCACCACCGGATCCTTCACCGGATAGAAGGTGTAGGACAGCGTGATCGTGTTCAGCCCGTCGTTCTCGTGATCGTCGGCGATCGACGGATCGACGTAGAACACGACCGGCATCTCGCGCTTCTCGCCGGGCGCCATGGTCTGCTCGGTGAAGCAGAAGCAGTTGATCTTCTGGAAATAGGAGCCGACCGTCAGCGGCGCGACATTGTAGGCGGCCTGCGCGGCAGTGGTGCGCGCGGCCTGGTTTGTCACGGTGTAGAAGACGGTCACGACCTGGCCGATATTGACCTCGATCTCGCTCTGCTCCGGCTCGAACTTCCAGGGCAGGCCGGGCGCGACGTTGGAATCGAAGCGCACCGAGATTTTCCGCGCGATCGGGCCGGTGGCCGGCGCGGAGGTCGCAACCTGGGTCGTGCCGTTGAAGCCGGTGGCGCGGCAGAACCAGTTGTAGAACGGCACCGCCGCGTAGGAGGCACCCACCATCAGCGCGACCACGCCGCCGCAGATGGAAGCAACCACCACATCGCGGCCCAGCCCGCGGCCCTTGGTCGGCTCACGCTTGGCCGGCTTGGCGCTGACATCCTGCGATATGGTCGGCTCGTGATCCATGTTTCCTACATCGGCCGCACGAGGACTGCCGGCCCCTTGACCATGGTGACGGCGAAGAACAGCACCACGAGCACGCCGAGCGCGAGCGCGATCGCAATCGAACGCTGACGACGGCTCTTCTTCTGCGCCTCGGTGAGGACGATTCCATCTGGCTCGGGTTTGTCGACCATCCCTGCGATCATGCGCCCCCTACCAGCGGAGCAAGTGCCCGGAACACGACCTCGGCCAGCAGGGTCGCGAACAGCACGAACAGATAGAGGATCGAAAAGGCGAATAGCTTGCGGGTCGCACGCAGCGACGCAGCTCGCTCGCGGCGCAGATAGACGTTGATCGCGAGCACCAGCATGCCGGCGCCGAGGATCAGCGAGACGATGCCGTAAACGGCGTCGAAATAGCCGAGCGCCCAGGGCGCCGCGGCGACCGCGATCAGCACGATGGTGTAGAGCAGGATCTGGAGCCGCGTCGCGTCGGGACCGGCGACGTTGGGCAGCATCGGAATGCCGGCGCGCGCGTAATCGTCGGAGCGGAACAGCGCCAGCGCCCAGAAGTGCGGCGGGGTCCAGAAGAAGATGATGGCGAACAGCAGCAGCGGCTCGACGTCGACAGTGCCTGTGACCGCGGCCCAGGCCACCACCGGCGGCAGCGCACCGGCGGCACCGCCGATCACAATGTTCTGCGCGGTCCAGCGCTTCAGCCACATGGTGTAGATCACGACGTAGAAGAAGATGGTGAAGGCGAGCAGCGCGCCCGCGATCCAGTTGACGAGGATACCGAGCGTCATCACCGAGAAGAAGGACAGCGTCAGGCCGAACGCCATGGCTTCAGGGCGTGTGATGCGGCCGCGCGGAATCGGCCGGTTCGCCGTGCGCGACATCTTGGAGTCGATATCGCCTTCCAGCGCCATGTTGAGCGCGCCCGAGGCGCCCGCGCCGACGGCGATGCAGAGCAGCGAGGTGATCGCCAGCACCCAGTGGAAATGCCCGGGCGCCATCGCCATCCCGACCAGCGCGGTGAAGATCACCAGCGACATCACCCGCGGCTTCAAGAGCGCGATGTAGTCGCCGACCTCCGCTTCGGAGATGCGGGGATTGATGTCGATGGCGTTGTGGTCGAGGACGGACACTTAATTCAACTCGCTTCGTTATAGAGCCGCGGCGCCCGTCACGGGCGCCGCGGGAGATCGATCACTGCACGCGGGGCAGCACTTCGAACTGATGGAAGGGCGGCGGCGAGGGCAAGGTCCACTCCAGCGTGGTCGCACCTGCACCCCACGGATTGTCGCCGGCCGGCACCTTCTTCATGAAGGCGTCGAGCACGCAGTAGAGGAAGATCAGCACGCCGAAGCCGGAGATGTAGGAGCCGACCGACGAGACCAGGTTCCAGCCCGCGAACGCGTCGGGATAGTCGACGTAACGGCGCGGCATGCCCGACAGGCCGAGGAAGTGCTGCGGGAAGAACACCAGATTGACGCCGATGAAGGTGACCCAGAAGTGCGCCTTCGCGAGCGTCTCGTTGTACATGTAGCCCGACATCTTCGGGAACCAGTAGTACCAGCCGGCGAAGATCGCGAACACCGCACCGAGCGACAGCACGTAGTGGAAGTGTGCGACGACGTAGTAGGTCTCCTGCAGCACGCGGTCGACGCCGGCGTTCGCCAGCACGACGCCGGTGACGCCGCCGACCGTGAACAGGAAGATGAAGCCCACGGCCCAGATCATCGGGGCCCGGAATTCGATCGAGCCGCCCCACATCGTGGCGATCCACGAGAAGATCTTCACGCCGGTCGGAACCGCGATCACCATCGTCGCAGCGACGAAATAGGCCTGCGTCGCCGACGACATGCCGACCGTGTACATGTGGTGCGCCCACACCACGAAGCCGATGCCGCCGATCGCGACCATGGCGTAGGCCATGCCGAGATAGCCGAACACGGGCTTGCGCGAGAAGGTGGAGATGATCTGGCTGACCATGCCGAAGCCGGGCAGGATCAGGATGTACACCTCGGGGTGACCAAAGAACCAGAACAGATGCTGGAACAGCACGGGGTCGCCGCCGCCGTCAGGCGCGAAGAACGTCGTGTGGAAGTTGCGGTCGGTGAGCAGCATCGTGATCGCACCGGCGAGCACCGGCAGCGACAGCAGCAGCAGGAACACCGTCACCAGGATCGACCACACGAACAGCGGCATCTTGTGCAGGGTCATGCCCGGCGCGCGCATGTTGAAGATCGTGGTGATGAAGTTGATGGCGCCGAGGATCGACGAGGCGCCCGCCAGATGCAGCGACAGGATCGCGAAGTCGACGGCCGGGCCCGGATGGCCCGAGCTCGACAGCGGCACGTACATGGTCCAGCCGGCGCCGACGCCGTTGGCACCCGGCTCGCCCTCGACGAAGGTCGACATCAGCAGCAGGGCGAAGGAGGCCGGCAGCAGCCAGAACGAGATGTTGTTCATGCGCGGGAACGCCATGTCGGGCGCGCCGATCATCAGCGGCACGAACCAGTTGCCGAAGCCGCCGATCATCGCGGGCATGACCATGAAGAAGATCATGATCAGGCCGTGAGAGGTCACGAACACGTTATAGGTGTGCGTCTCGTGGAAGATCTGCACGCCCGGATACATCAGCTCGGCACGGATCGCGATCGACATCGCGGCGCCGATGACGCCGGCGATGACCGCGAAGATCAGGTACATCGTGCCGATGTCCTTGTGGTTGGTCGAATAGACGTAGCGGCGCCATCCGGTCGGATGGGCATGCTCGTCATGTCCGTGGGCGTGATCGCCGTGTGCCGCTGCGCTCGTTGCCATTTTCAAATCCTGCCTTGCGTCCCAATCGGACCTCTGGAGGTCCCGCCCTTATGTCGCTTTCAGTCCCTCAAGCCGTCACCCGACGCCTACTGCGTCGGGCCGGCCGCGGAGGCGTAGGTGCTGGTGCCGCCGCTCGCAAATTTCTTCTTTGCCGTCTCGACCCAGGAGGCGAACTCCTGGTCATTCACGACGCGAATCGCGATCGGCATGAAGGCGTGGTCCTTGCCGCAGAGCTCCGAGCACTGGCCGTAGAACATGCCGGTCTTGGTCGCCTTGAACCAGGTCTCGTTCAGCCGGCCCGGAATGGCGTCGATCTTGACGCCGAAAGCCGGCAGCGCGAAGGCGTGGATGACGTCGGCGCCGGTGACCTGGACACGAATCACCTTGTTGACGGGCACCACCATCTCGTTGTCGACGCCGAGCAGGCGGGGCTGCTTGTCCTGCGCCATCAGCGAATCGAACTCGAACTTGCCGTTATCGGGATAGGCATAGGACCAGTACCACTGCTTGCCGGTCGCCTTGATGGTGATATCCGCCTTCGGCACGTCGAGTTCAAGGAACAGAAGCCGGAACGACGGCACCGAGATGCCGACCAGGATCAGCACCGGAACCAGCGTCCAAGCCACCTCGATCAGCGTGTTGTGGGTGGTCCGCGACGGCACCGGATTGGCCCGTGCGTTGAACTTGATGACCACGACCACGAGCAGCGCCAGGACGAACAGCGTGATCAGCGTGATCAGCACGAACAGGAAGTTGTGGAACCAGATGATGTTGTCCATCACCGGGGAGCCGGACTCCTGAAGCGTCCATTCCCAGGGCTTCGGCTGCCCGAGCTCGGCAAATGCCGCACCGCCCGTCGCCAGCGTCAGACCCGCCACGGCCAATCCCAGCAAGTGCCGGCCCACCGGGCCCATCGACATCCTCATGCCGTTCGCGCTCCCCTTACGAAATCACCCCAAGTGCGCTCCCCCTGTTTGCGGGAAACGCTTATTCGATCCGCCCGCCTGACAAACCGCCGCGCAAGAATACCTCTAAGAGGAATTGGGGCCAGATCGCTAGAACGCCGAAATCAAGCCTCTCAAACCATAATTTTTGATCTATCGCAATGCAGTCTTGAGCCCCGTCTGCCAGCGATCACCCGCAAGATATTTCCTAGTAAGATCAGACAAAAATACCGTTTGCCGGGATGCTGCCGCTTGACAGCGGAATTGCCCGCGGTAGGCACTGACAGATGGCCGCGCAGGAACCTGATTCGTGCGGGCGGCGGCGGCGCGAGGCGGCGTGAAATTTGCTTGGGAATCGCCTTCAAGACGCCGTCATTCCCGTATCAGTCCGCCAGATTAGTCCGCCAAGCGCGAGCGACCCAGGCGAGCAGAGGGACCGACCCGATGGGGCTTTCGAAATCGATGGCAAGGCTGGCGAGAAGGCAGATGACCCGCCTCCCGGCGCTGGCCAGCCTGCTGGCTGCGCTCGTCGTTCTGGCACTCCCCGGCCTCGCCCATGCGCAGGGCGCAGTCCGCTCCGTGCATGGCGACTGGCAGATTCGCTGCGACACGCCGCCTGGCGCCCAAACCGAGCAATGCGCCCTGATCCAGAGCGTGGTCGCCGAAGACCGCTCCAATGCCGGCCTGACCGTCATCGTGCTGAAGACCGCCGACCAGAAGAGCCGCCTGATGCGCGTGGTCGCGCCGCTCGGGGTCCTGCTGCCCTCCGGTCTCGGGTTGAAGCTCGACAACCAGGACGTCGGCCGCGCCGGCTTCGTCCGCTGCCTGCCCAATGGCTGCGTCGCCGAGGTCGTCATGGACGACAAGCTGCTCGGCCAGCTCCGCACCGCCAAGACCGCCACCTTCATCATCTTCGAGACCCCGGAAGAAGGCATCGGCTTCCCGCTCAGCCTGAACGGGCTCGGCGAAGGCTATGACAAGCTGCCTTAGGGGCGGCAATCCGATCGCACGTTCTTAATCCCGTTCATCCTTCGAGGGCCGCTGAAGAAGCGACCGCCTCCAGCGACAACGGCTTCGCCGTTGCGCGGGGGTGACGGTGATGGATTGATGCTCGCGGCCAACATTTTCGACAACACCGTCGGCAATCCTATCGTTTCCGTAATGTGACGCCCCGCCCCCTCGCGGAACCGGTCCGAAACCATTATCTTGCCCCACATCTTCCGATAATGGACGGACGCATGACAAACCCTGCCACGACCTCCCTGCTCGACCGCGCCAATCTCGATCGCGACCAGGTTCGCCACGAGGTCGCACGCGGGCTTTCCGGCGCCGACGACGGTGAGCTGTTCCTGGAGTACAGCCAGACCGAAGCGCTGATGTTCGACAATGGGCGGCTGAAGCAGGCGACCTACGACACCTCGCAAGGTTTTGGCTTACGCGCGGTCAAGGATGATGCCGTGGGCTACGCCCACTCCTCCGACGTCTCGCTGCCGGCGCTGATTCGCGCCGCCGATGCAGTCGCAGCCGTACGCGGCGGCTATTCCGGCAGCTTCGCCGCGCCGCCCGCGCACACCAATGTGCGCCTTTACGGCGATGACAACCCGCTGGATGCCCCGGGCTTCGAGACAAAAGTAAAACTGCTCGCCGAGATCGACGCTTACCTGCGCGACAAGGATCCGCGGGTGCGACAGGTCAGCGTCAGCCTGGGTGCGACCTGGCAGGTCGTCGAGATCCTGCGGCCCGACGGCGAGAGCTATCGCGACATCCGTCCGCTGGTGCGCGTGAACATTTCCGTGGTTGCCGGCCAGGGCGACCGCCAGGAGAGCGGCAGCAAGGGTTATGGCGGCCGCGCCGGCTATGCCGAATTCATCGAGAGCAAGAACTGGCGCGATGCCGCCGACGGCGCATTGCGCGAGGCCCTGGTCAATCTGGAATCGATCCCCGCCCCCGCCGGCGAAATGGACGTCGTGTTAGGGGCCGGTTGGCCCGGCGTGATGCTGCATGAAGCGGTCGGCCACGGCCTCGAAGGCGACTTCAACCGCAAGAAGACGTCGGCATTTGCCGGCCTGATGGGCCAGCAGGTCGCGGCCAAGGGCGTCACCGTGGTGGACGACGGCACCATGGCCTCGCGCCGCGGCTCGCTGTCGATCGACGACGAGGGCACGCCGACCAATCGCACCGTGCTGATCGAGGACGGCGTCCTGGTCGGCTACATGCAGGACCGCCAGAACGCGCGGCTGATGAACATGAAGCCGACCGGCAACGGCCGCCGCCAGGGCTATGCCCATGTGCCGATGCCGCGCATGACCAACACCTACATGCTCGCGGGCGACCGCGATCCGGCCGAGATCCTCGCTTCGGTGAAGAACGGCGTCTTCGCTGCGAATTTCGGCGGCGGCCAGGTGGACATCACCTCAGGCAAGTACGTGTTCCAGTGCACCGAGGCCTACAAGATCGAGAACGGCAAGCTGGGCGCGCCGCTGAAGGGCGCCATGCTGATCGGCAACGGGCCGACCGACCTGCATCGCATCCGCATGATCGGCAACGACCTTGCGCTCGATACCGGCATCGGCACCTGCGGCAAGAATGGACAGGGCGTGCCTGTCGGCGTCGGCCAGCCGTCGCTGCTGATGGAGCGCATCACCGTGGGTGGAACGGGCGCATGAGCGTGGAAGAAAAGGTCACCGTCACCCCCAAGCGGAAGAGCAGCGGCTGGGGCGGGCAGATCGTTCAACTCGCCGGCATCGTCGCCGCCGTCTTCATCGCCAAGGGCGCGCTTGCCGAGCCGTTCTACGTGCCGTCGGGCTCGATGGAACCGACGCTGCTGATCGGCGATGCGCTGCTCGCCTCGAAATTCCCCTACGGCTACGGCACCTCGTCGCTGCCGATCCAGATCAGCCTGCCCGAGAGCGGCCGCGTCTTCGCGGAGACGCCGAAGCAGGGTGACGTCGTCGTGTTCCGCTGGCCCGGCGATCGCTCGCAGGCCTGGGTCAAGCGCGTCGTGGGATTGCCGGGCGATCGCATCCAGATGCGGCAAGGCCAGCTCTTCATCAACGACCGCCCCGCCGAGCTCAAGCCCGACGGCGTTGGCGCCGCCGAGGACGACAATGGCGGCAGCGAGCCCGCCTATCGCTATGTCGAGACGCTGCCGAACGGCGTCTCGCATTTGATCTTCAAGATGCGCGACAACGGTCCGCTCGACAACTCGCCGGAAGTGACGGTGCCGGCCGGCCACCTCTTCGTGCTCGGCGACAACCGCGACAATTCCGCCGACAGCCGCGTGCCGCTGCGGTCCGGCGGCGTCGGCCTGTTGCCGATCGACAATCTGATCGGCCGTGCCGATGCGGTGCTCGGCTCCTGGGATCTCGGCATACGCGGCCAGCCGGTTTACACCTGGCTCTCCGGCTTCCGGCTCGGCCGGTTCTTCACCGCCGTGCATTGAGCCGCCTCATCGCACGATGAACCGTGACGAATTCCTCGCGCTCGCGCTGAGAAATCCCGTCAACGTCACGATCATCGACGTGCTGGCGCAGCTCGATCTGCCGGATGCATGGCTGGTCTCGGGATGCCTGGTGCAGACCGTATGGAACGTGCTCACCGGCCGCCCCGTCGATCACGGCATCGCCGACTACGATGCGTTCTATTTCGATCCCGATACATCGTGGGAGGCGGAGGATTCGGTGATCCGCGCCCTGCATGAGCGGCTCGCGCATCTCGGCGCCAAGGTCGAGATCCGCAACCAGGCGCGTGTGCATCTGTGGTACCCGGCCAAGCACGGCCTGCCCTATCCGCCGCTGAGAAGCTCGAGGGAAGGCATCGACCGCTTCCTCACGCAGAACACGCAGGTCGGGGTCAGGCGCACAGGCGGTGGCTACGAGGTCTACGCGCCGCACGGGTTTGACGATGTCGCAGGGCTGATCGCGCGGCCGAATCCGGGCCCGAATTTTTCCGCGACGAATTACGAAGCGAAGGCCGCACGCTGGAAGGCGCTATGGCCCGAGCTCACGGTGATCGCGGCGGAGTGAGGTCTCGTAGGCTGGGCAAAGCGGAGCGTGCCCACGCGTCTGTCGCCGCATCTCAGAGATCGTGGGCACGGCGCAAGGGCGCCTTTGCTCACCCTACGGCACCTGCGTCCGGGGCACGAGCACCAACGCTACCGCACCACGCCCGACGTGAAGCCCGCCTTCCTTCGCGGCGGCTTGATTTCCTTTTTCAGGAAGCAACGCGCTTCGCGCCCGGTGTAGCCGGGGCGGGCATAGGTGAAGGCGCGGCATTTGTTGTCGGCGGTGCAGGCGGCCTTGCAGGCCTCTTCGCCCTCGCCGTCCTTGAGCTCGAAATTGCGCAGATCGCCGCCGGGGCGGTCGATCGACGTCTCCACGCCCTCGACCCGCGGTTCGATCACGCCGGCGCCGCGCACACCCGAGATGCAGCAACTTCCCGGCACCCGCGCCGGCACCGTGTTCTTCAGCCAGCACACCGCCGCGCCGCCTTCGACGTCGGGATAGCTGAAGCTCCACGAGCGGCAACGGCGGTCGCGCTCGCACAGCAGCGCGCAATCCTCAGGATCGCCTGAAGCGACCGGCGTGCTGAAATAGTCGCCGCCGGGCCGGTCGAACGCAGTCTGGGCGCGCGCCGGCACACTCGCGCATGCGAGCGAAAGCAGCGCGGCGCATGCCACGACTTTTGCCAAGACCTTTGCCATGACGGCGCCGGACAGGCGGCCCTTCCCCATCGGAACAGCTTTCGAGTTATTGACGACGCTCGGGTTTTTTCAGCCGGTCATTTGATCGCCGCAAACCTGTATGGGCGATGAACGGCTGAATCCCCGACCGGGGGCCGACCGGCTTAAAGCGCGATGCGATGAGGATGAATCGTCATCGCGCTTTAGGTTGTTGTTTAAGCATGATCTTTTCGGAAAACCGCTGCGCGCTTTTCCGGATCAGGCTTTAGAACGCGTATTCCGCGTAGGCCGGTTCCACCGAGCCCTTCCAGGGACCGTTGAACTTGTCCAACATTTCCTCGGCCGGCGTCCGGCCGGAATCGATGATGCGGTCGAGCGGCTCCAGATGCCGCGTTTCGTCGCGGCCGAGCTGGTCGATGCGGCCGCGCCGGCGCAGGCCGGCATGGGCCAGAACGAGGCATTCCTTCGCGATCTCGAACAGATAACGGTTCTTGATCCGCGCCTTGAAGCCGAAGCGCGTCACGTCGTCGCGCAGGGCCTGACGCTCGGGCGCGCTCCAGTGCTTGACGATCTCCCAGGCCGCATCGAGCGCGACGTCGTCATAGAGCAGCCCGACCCAGAACGCCGGCAGCGCCGGCAACCGGCCCCACGGGCCGCCGTCGGAGCCGCGCATCTCGAGATAGCGCTTGAGCCGCACCTCCGGGAAGATCGTCGAGAGATGGTTGGCCCAGTCCGACAGCGTCGGACGCTCGCCGGGAAGGTTGTTGTTGCGACCGTCGAAGAACGCGCGGAACGAGGAGCCCGACACGTCGATGTATTCCTCGCCGCGCTTGACGAAATACATGGGCACGTCGAGCGCGTAGTCGACATAGCGCTCGAACCCCATGCCGTCCTCGAATGCCCACGGCATCATGCCCGACCGCGCATTGTCGGTGTCGCGCCAGATCTCGGAGCGGAAGGACAGGAAGCCGTTCGGCTTGCCTTCGGTGAACGGCGAATTGGCGAACAAGGCGGTTGCGACCGGCTGCAGCGCGAGCGAAACGCGCAGCTTCTTGACCATGTCGGCTTCGGAGGAGAAGTCGAGATTGGTCTGCACCGTGCAGGTCCGGTACATCATGTCGAGGCCGTATTGGCCGACCTTCGGCATGTAGTTGGTCATGATCTTGTAGCGGCCCTTGGGCATCACCGGGATATCGGCGCGCGACCAGGACGGCGTCATGCCGAGACCGAGGAAGCCGATGCCGAGCGGCGTTGCGATCTCGCGCACCTGTGCAAGATGCGCCATCAGCTCGCTCTGGGTCTGGTGCACGTTCTCGACCGGCGCGCCGGAGAGCTCGAACTGTCCACCGGGCTCGAGCGAGATCGCTCCGCCCCCGGTGACGTCGTAGAGGCCGATGATGTTGCCCTTCTCCATGATCGGCTCCCAGCCGAGCAGGAGCTTCATGCCTTCGAGCAACGCACCGATGCCGCGCGCACCCTCGTAAGGTACCGGACGGTGGCCCTCGAGCGTGAACGGCGTCTTCTCGTGCTCGGTGCCCATGCGGAATTCGGACGGGTCCTTGCAGCCTTCCTCGAACCACGAAACGAGCTCGTCGCGCGATTGCAGCGGCGTCATATCGATCTGGTCTCGCGCCATATCAAACTCTAATCAAAAGGGCGCTTCGATCGAACGCGCGCGGGTGGCGGGGATGGTCCGCGAACCCACCGGGCGCACGGACGAGATGGTGTGCCGCGCGATCATCGCGACGGCGAGGTTTCGTTGACGTTGGCGACGGGCGGCAGTTTCATCTCGCCGCACGAGCAGCCCAGGCGGTCGAGCAGGCCGCTGAGCTTGACGGCATCGGCATCGGACAGTTTCGAACCGACATATTTCTCGATCGCAGCCGAATAGGCGCTCCACATCCGCTTCTGCAGCTCGCGGCCGGCTTCCGTGATCTCGACGAACTGGCCGCGCTTGTCGATCTTGCATTCGCGCCGCGAGGCGAGGCCCTCGTCGACCAGGCGGTCGATCAGGCGCGAGGTGGAATATTGCGGGATCAGCATCTGCCGTTCGAGTTCCACCGGCCTTAGCTCGCCCGAGGGAGCCCGCGACAATTCGAGCAGCGCGTCATACCATGCCAGCGGCGGGAAGCCTGCCTTCTTGAGATCCTGCTCGACGCAATCGAGCACGCGGCTCTGTACCCGCATCAGGCGGATCCAGGCGGAAGTCGCCTCGGTCGATGGTTTGCGTTTCATGGTCCCGCTCAAGCTCGTCGTCCGTCTCTTACCCCATTTGATGCAGCTGCATCAATCTTGACTATTTCAAGCAGTTGCATGTAGTCGTTCTTTCGGCCGAACCAAGCGTCAAGAGGAGGAAATTCCATGAAACTGTACTATTCGCCCGGTGCCTGCTCGCTGTCCCCCCACATCGCGCTCCTCGAAGCCGGCCTGCCCTATGAGCTGGTCAAGGTCGATATCCGGGCCAAGAAGCTCGAAAATGGTGAGGACTATCTGAAGCTGAACCCAAAGGGCCAGGTCCCTGCGCTGGGCCTCGACAGCGGTGAGATCGTGACCGAAGGCCCGGTGATTGTCCAGATGATCGCCGATCAGGCATCAAGCAAGGCACTGGCGCCCGCCCATGGCAGTTCCGAGCGCTACAAGCTGCTGGAGTGGCTGAATTTCCTCACCTCGGAGGTGCACAAGAGCTTCGGTCCGATGTTCGCGCCGGCCCTGAACGACGAAGCCAAGGCTTTCTTCAGGGACCGCGTCATGGGCAAGCTGAAATATATCGACAGCCAGCTCGCCGGCCGCGACTACCTCATGGGCAAGCAGTTCACGGTCGCCGACGGCTATCTGTTCACGATGCTGACCTGGGGCGAGCGGATGAAGTTCGACCTCTCAGGCATGCCGAACCTTGCCGCCTACAAGGCCCGCGTCGAGGCGCGGCCGCAAGTGCAGGAAGCGCTGAAGAAGGAAGGCCTCGCGCAGGCGAAGTAAGACCAGCGCACGACGTTCGAGACGACGAAGAGCCGGATCGGCGATCCGGCTCTTTTGCTTGAACCAGTTGCGGAAGCCCGGACGTTCGCGAGGTCCTGGGCATCAATTTTACGAGCATTGTCGGAGTTAACCAATAACTCCGCCTTGTGTGTGCGGCAGAGATCACCATCGTTGTGAGAGCAATCCAGTTGGCTCAACTTCAGCCATGTACCGCGATGCGGCCTGAACTGGGAAGCTCTCGTGACAACCGTACTCCTCCTCTTGCTCGCGAGCACGATCACCGGCGTGGCGGCGGGACTCTTCTTCCGAGTCTGGAGTCTGTTGCTGGTCTCGCCGGCGACCGCGATCCTCGTCGCAACGGTCCTTCAGACCTCGGGATTCGGATTTTGGACGGGCATTCCCATCGTTGTCGGCTGCCTGATTGCCGGCCAGGTCGCCTATTTGGCGGCGACGCGCTTTGTGCACAGAGGCGAGCTCTCAATGCAGGACGACGTCGACGGCGACCCAGGCAAGCACGGCCATCGCCATGTCGATGAAGAGAACGAGTAGCGCCAGGCCGACCCAGGAGGGGATTTTTCTGCGCCGCCGGAGGAGCCTGCGGCGCGGCCACGGCTGCCCCAGCCGCAAGAAGGGGGCGTATCTCGCGGCAACGCCGGCTGCGCTGTCTTGAAACACCGTGGGGATCATTGCGGGACACCTTCAATGCTAACGAGCCATCCGATGCATCGTCAGCAAGAGCGGTGCCAGGGCGGAGCGAGCGCGGCCGGGCGGGATTTGGAGCGGCGTTTTCTCGCCATTCGGCGACAGCAAACAGAAAGGCCGGATCGATGATCCGGCCTTTTGTTTCTGCGTGGCCCGGCCCCCGTCAGGCCGCCGCCTTCTTCGGCGCGAAGCGGCCGTAGAAGGTCTCGCCCTTCGCCGCCATCTCCTCCAGCAGCTTCGGCGGCGTGAAGCGCGAGCCGTACTTCGCTTCCAGCTTGTGGCAGAGCTCGACGAACTTCTTGGTGCCCATGAAGTCGATATAGGACAGCGTGCCGCCGGTGAACGGCGCGAAGCCGAAGCCGAGGATGGAGCCGACATCGGCCTCGCGCGGATCGGTGATGACGTGGTCCTCGACCGTGCGCGCGGCTTCCACCGCCTGCACCACCAGGAAGCGCTGCTTCAGCTCCTCGATATCGAGCGTATCAGGGTCGAGCTGCTTCGGCTGCAAGGCCGAGAGGCCCGGCCACAGGCTCTTCTGGCCCTTGCCCTTCTCGGGATAGTCGTAAAAGCCCTTGCTGTTCTTGCGGCCCAGGCGGCCCTGCTTCTCGACCATCTCCACCATCAGCTTCTTCTGATCTGGATTGATGGCGTTGGGGCCGAGATCGGCTTCCGTTGCCTTCATGATCTTGAGGCCGAGATCGAGCGCGACTTCGTCGGAGAGCGAGAGCGGGCCGACCGGCATGCCGGCCATCTTGGCGCAGTTCTCGATCATCGCGGGCGGCACGCCCTCGAGGAACATCTCGTTGCCTTCGGCGACGTAGCGGCCGACGCAGCGATTGGCGAAGAACCCTCTGGAGTCGTTGACGACGATCGGCGTCTTGCCGATCTGCCGGACGTAGTCGAGCGCGGTCGCTAGCGCGAGGTCGCCGGTGTTCTTGCCCTTGATGATCTCGACCAGCATCATCTTCTCGACCGGCGAGAAGAAGTGGATGCCGACGAACTTGCCTTGGTCCTTGAAGCTCTCGGCCAGGGAGGTGATCGGCAGCGTCGAGGTGTTCGACGCGAAGATCACGTCCGGCTTCATGTGCTCCTGCGCCTTGGCGAAGGTATCAGCCTTGACCTTGCGGTCCTCGAACACGGCCTCGATGACGAGGTCGACGTCCTTCAGCGCCGCATAGTCCGCGGTGGGCGTGATGCGCGCGAGCAGCGCTTCGGCATCCGCGGGCTTGGCCCGGCCCTTCTTGATCTGATCCTCGATCACCTTCTGCGCATGGGCCTTGCCCTTGTCGGCGCTCTCCTGGTCGCGGTCGATCAGGACGACGTCGAGGCCGGCGCGGGCCGAGACGTAGCCGACGCTCGCGCCCATGAAGCCGGCGCCGATCACGGCGACCTTCTTCACCTTGGTCGCAGGCACGTCCTTCGGGCGGCGCGCGCCCTTGTTGAGCTCCTGCATCGACAGGAACAGGCTGCGGATCATCGCGGCCGCTTCCTTCGAGCGCAGCACCGAGGTGAAGTAGCGCGACTCCACCCGCAGCGCGGCGTCGATCGGCAACTGCAGGCCCTCATAGACGCAGCTCATGATGGCGCGCGCGGCCGGATAATTGTCGTAGGTCTCGCGGCGATAGATCGCGTTGCCGGCCGGGAACATCATCATGCCGGCCTTGGAGAACACCGGGCCGCCGGGCAGCTTGAAGCCCTTCTCGTCCCAGGGCGCGACCGCCTTGCCGCCGCCCTTGATCCAGTCCTTCGCGGCCTTGACGAGGTCGGCGGCGGGAACGATGGCGTGGATCAGGTTCAGCGCCTTCGCCTTCTCGATCGTGACCGGATCGCCCTTGAGCAGGATCGTCATCGCGTCCTGTGGCGGCACCAGGCGCGGCACGCGCTGCGTACCGCCGGCACCGGGGAACAGGCCGACCTTGACCTCGGGCAGGCCGAGGCGGGTCTTGGGATTCTCCGCGGCGACGCGATAGTGGCAGCACAGCGTGATTTCGAAGCCACCGCCGAGCGCGAGCCCGTTGATCGCGGCCGCCCACGGCTTGCCTGACGTCTCGATCGAGCGCAGCACCAGCGAGAAGCGGCGGCTCTGGTCGAACAGCATCTGGTTCGCGGCGGTCTCGCCCTGCTCCTTGAAGGCCTTGGCGTAAGCCTGGTTCATGCCTTCGAGCATCGACAGGTCGGCGCCGGCGCAGAATGCCTCCTTGGCGGAGGTAATGACGACGCCCTTCACCGCGGCATCCGCGGTGGTCGCCTTGACGATCGCGTCGAGCTCGTTGGTCGAGGTCTCGTCGAGCACGTTCATCGAACGGCCCGGGATGTCCCAGGTAACGAGCGCGATGCCGTCGGAATCGGTCTCAACCTTGAAATTCTTGTAAGCCATGTTGGTTGCTCCCTACCCTTACACCCGCTCGATGATGGTCGCGGTGCCCATGCCGCCGCCGATGCACAGCGTGACGAGGGCGGTGGACTTGTTGGTGCGCTCGAGCTCGTCGAGCACGGTGCCGAGGATCATCGCACCGGTCGCGCCGAGCGGATGGCCGAGCGCGATGGCGCCGCCATTGACGTTGATCTTGGCGTTGTCGATGTCGAAGGCCTGGATGTAGCGCAGCACGACCGAGGCGAAGGCCTCGTTGAGCTCGAACAGATCGATGTCCGACTTCTTCATGCCGGAGCGCGCGAACAGCTTTTCGGTGACGTCGACCGGGCCGGTCAGCATCATCGCGGGCTCGGAGCCAATGTTGGCGAACGCACGGATTTTTGCACGCGGCTTCAGGCCGTATTTCGCTCCCGCCTCCTTGCTGCCGAGCAGCACGGCGCCGGCGCCGTCGACGATGCCCGACGAGTTGCCGGCGTGGTGCACGTAATTGACGCGCTCGATCTCGGGGTGCGACTGCAGCGCGACACCGTCGAAGCCGCCCATCTGCGCCATCATCGTGAACGACGGCTGCAGCTGCGCCAGCGACTGCATCGTCGTCGAGGGACGCATATGCTCGTCCTTGGCCAGGATGGTGAGGCCGTTGATGTCCTTCACCGGAACGATCGATTTGTCGAAGCGGCCTTCCTCCCAGGACTTCGCGGCACGCTGCTGGCTCTGCACTGCATAGGCATCGACGTCGTCGCGCGAGAAGCCGTACTTGGTCGCGATCAGATCGGCCGAGACGCCCTGCGGCATGAAATAGGCCGGCACTGCCATCGAGGGATCCATCGGCCACGCACCGCCGGAGGCGCCGATGCCGACGCGGCTCATCGATTCCGCGCCGCCGCCGATCACCAGCTCATGCTGGCCACTCATCACCTGGGCTGCGGCAAAGTTCACGGCGTCGAGACCGGAAGCGCAGAAGCGGCTGATCTGCACGCCGGGCACGGCTTCGCCGAGACCTGCCTTCAGCGCGGCAAAGCGCGCGATGTCGGAGCCGGCTTCGCCGACCGGATCGACCACGCCGAGGATGACGTCGTCGACGGAATCCTCAGGCAGATTGTTGCGGTCCTTCAGCGCCTTCAGCGGCACGGTGGCGAGCGCGAGCGCGGTCACTTCGTGCAACGAACCGTCAGCCTTGCCGCGGCCGCGGGGGGTGCGGACGTGATCGTAGATATAGGCATCTGCCATGGGAGCCTCCTGATTGCAGTTATGTTGGTGGCGACCGCGGCGCGGTCGCAATCATTGGTGAAGCGGGAAGCCTCAGAACGCTTCCGCCGGCAATTCCATGATGGTGGCGCAGCCGGCCTGGATGCGCGCGAGATTGGCGGCGGTCTCCGGCAGCATCCGCTCCATGAAGAAACGACCGGTGACGAGCTTGGTGGAGAGATAGGGCGTGGCCCCGCTCTCGGCAATCTTGGCATTCGTCACCTTGGCCATCTTCGCCCACATGTAGCCGAGCGCGACGAACCCGAACAGATGCAGGTAATCGGTTGCGGCGGCGCCGGCATTATCCGGCTTCGCCATCGCGTTCTGCATCAGCCAGGTCGTCGCCTGCTGGAGATGGCCGAGCGAGGCCGAGAGCGGCGCGATGAAGGGCTTGAGCGCCTCGTCGCCGCCGTTCTCCTTGGCGAAGGCCATGACCTCGCCGAAGAAGGCCATGATGGCGCGGCCACCGTCGCGCGGCAGCTTGCGGCCGACGAGGTCGAGCGCCTGGATACCGTTGGCACCTTCATAGATCATGGCGATGCGGGCATCGCGCACGAACTGCTCCATGCCCTGCTCGGCGATGTAGCCGTGGCCGCCATACATCTGCTGCGCCTGCACCGCGTTGGCAAAACCGTAATCGGTGAGGAAGCCCTTCAGCACCGGCGTCATCAGGCCCATGTGGTCGTCGGCGGCCTGGCGGTCCTTCGGGTCTTCGGAGCGATGGGCGACGTCACTCTTCAGCGCGGTCCACATCACGAAGGCCCGCGCGGCTTCATTGAAGGCGCGGATCGAGAGCAGCGTGCGTCGCACGTCGGGATGCACGATGATCGGGTCGGCTTGCTTGTCCGGCGCCTTCACGCCGGTGAGCGAGCGACCCTGGATGCGCTCGCGGGCATAGGCGACCGCGTTCTGATAGGCGACCTCGGACTGCGCGAGGCCCTGCACGGCGACGCCGAGCCTCGCCTCGTTCATCATCACGAACATGCCCTGCATGCCCTTGTTCTCTTCGCCGATCAGCCAGCCGGTGGCGCTGTCGTAGTTCATCACGCAGGTCGAATTGCCGTGGATGCCCATCTTGTGCTCGATCGAGCCGCAGACGACGCCGTTGCGGGCACCGACTGAGCCATCCGGATTCACAAGGAACTTGGGCACCACGAACAGCGACACGCCCTTGATGCCGGCGGGTGCGCCCTCGATGCGGGCGAGCACGAGGTGGATGATGTTGGAGGCAAGATCATGCTCACCGGCCGAGATGAAGATCTTGGTGCCGGTGATCTTGAAGCTGCCGTCGGCCTGGCGCACCGCCTTGGTGCGGAGCATGCCGAGATCGGTGCCGCAATGCGGCTCGGTCAGGTTCATGGTGCCGGTCCATTCGCCGGCGACCATCTTCGGCACGTAGGTCTTCTTCTGCTCGGGCGAACCATGAACGATCAGTGCCGCGGTCGCGCCCATGGTGAGGCCGCCATACATCGAGAACGCCATGTTGGCAGAGATCTGGAATTCGTTGACGGCCTGGCTCAGCGTCACCGGCAGGCCCTGCCCGCCGAACTCGGTCGGCGCCGACAGACCGAGCCAGCCGCCTTCGGCGACCTGCCTGAACGCATCCTTGAAGCCCTTCGGCGTGGTGACGTTGCCGTCATCAGTGCGCTTGCAGCCTTCGAGATCGCCGACGCGATTGAGCGGCTGCAGCACCTCTTCGGCGAGCTTGGCGGCTTCACCCAAAATGGCTTCGCGCACATCGCTCGACGCATCGGAGAAGCCGGCGAGATTGTCGTAGCGGTCGATCTGGAAGACGTCGTTGAGCAGGAAGTTCACGTCTTCGACGGGGGCTTTGTAGATCGGCATTGCGGTCTCCCGGCATGGGCTTGAAGTGGTGGAATTCTCTGAACGGTCCTGCGGCGCAGCTTTGCCCGCGAGCTTAGCGGGTTCTGCAACCTCAGGGCAGGGTCATGATTGGGCGGCCAACTGCTCCGCCATCAGACGGTGCAGCATGTTGATCGCCTTGAGCGGACGCACCATCACCTTGAAATGCGTGATGCGTCCCTCGGCATCGAAGCTGATGATGTCGACGCCGTTGATCTCGATGCCGTCGATCATGGTCTTGAATTCGAGCACGGCGCCGCGCTCGCGCGTCCACTCACCGACATAGGTGAAGCCGGGGCCGCCGAGCACCTTCTCGGCGCTGGAAAGGTATTTGAATGTGATGTCGCGCCCGCGCTGCGGCGAATGCACGACGGGACTTTCGAAGACGGCGTCGGGATGAAGCAAGTCCCAAAGCGCGGTGCGGTCGTGGGACTTCATGTAGCCGTACCAGGAGTCGAGGCCGGTCATTCTCGGGTGCCTCCCTAAAGGCCTTGGCAAAAATCGCGAAAACAACCCCATGCACAGTAGCGTGCTGATTGATTCCGCTGGGTTTTTCGGGTCGGATCTACAGCCCGTCCCTGATCGCCTCATATGCACATTGACGCATATGCGCCAATGCGCATAAAGTCAAGCCGATTGGTTCGGGTCGAAGAGAAGAAGGAGGCCGGTCATGGCACTGGGCGACGCAATCCTCGCATGCCTGACGGAACGCCCCATGACGGGCTACGAGCTCGCCAAGACATTCGACTCCTCGATCGGCTTCTTCTGGAAAGCCGACCACCAGCAGATCTACCGCGAGCTCTCCAAGCTGCGCGACCGCGGCCACATCCAGGGCCGCGAGGTCGTGCAATCGGGCAAGCCCAACAAGCTGGTTTATACGCTCACTCCGGAGGGGCGAACAGCGCTGCGGCACTGGGCCGCGCGGCCGAGCACGCCAGCCTCGACCAAGGACGATCTCCTGGTCCGCCTCCATGCGCTCGACAGCATCGACATCGAGCCGCTGCGCACCGACCTGATGGCCCGCCTGGAGCACCACCGCGACCGCCACGCCAATTACGAACGCATCCTGAAGAAGCGCTTTCCGGAGGGAACGGCGGAAGGCCGGCTCGATCTTGGCAACCTGCTCCTGCTCCGGCTCGGCGCCCGTCACGAACAGATGGTCGCCGACTTCTGCGAAGAGGCGCTCGATGCGCTGTCGGCGATGACCGGCAAGGCCACGGTGGTGCCGCTGGACGAGGGCAAGCGCGAGAAGGGCGGAGGCTAGTAGCCGCCTCCTCACCGTCATGGCCGGGCTTGTCCCGGCCATCCACGACCTATCGCGCGACACCGAAGAACGTGGATGCCCGGGACAAGCCCGGGCATGACGAGCATCGTTGGTTCCCCCCGCCCAACTTTAAGACACCGGCGACGCGTTCCTTAACCCGTTATTTACCGTAACAGGAAAAAGTCGGTTTTCGAGGCAGACGACCCGCGCCAAATCCGATTGTCTTTGCAACCGGCACGCGAGGGAAGGCTGGAGGCGCCGGGTGGGGCGCCGGAGTCGGAACCGGACAGAGTCATGAATTCGCGCGTATCGTGGAGTGTTGACGGCATCGATCCATCCGTCAGGGAGCGGGCCGAAGCTGCTGCGCGTCGCGCCGGCATGTCACTCAACGATTGGCTGAACTCCACCCTCGGCGAGACTGCTCCCCCGAACTTTCGCGAATCCTACGACCAGCGTCCGCAAGCCCCGCACGTTCAAACCCGGGGACCGAGCCAGGAAAGCCGCGAAGTCGCCGACATCCACCAGCGGCTCGACGCGATCACCCAGCAGATTGAACGGATCTCCAAGCCCGCGCAGCGCCAAGACTCTTCACGACAGGATTCGTCCCGACAGGATTCGTCGCGACAGGACCCTTCGCGGCCAGACGCCTCGCGCGAGCAAGGCGTCGCGCGCCAGCTCAACGATGCGATCTCGCGGCTCGATGCGCGGCTGTCGCAAATCTCCCGGCCGCAGCAGCCTCAACCGCAGCAGCCCCCGGCTCAGCGCCCGGCGCCGGCCGACACGCGCCAGCGCCAGGCCGATGCGGTCGAGCGCGCGGCGGCGCAGGTCTATCGCAACTCCCCGCCCCTGAGCCCCGCTTCATTCGACGTCGCCGTCGCCGAGATCACCGCGCGGCAGAGCGAGCTCGACGGCTTCACGCCGCGGCAAATGCCGCCGCGCGCCGCGCCCTCGATCGCGCCCAATGCTGCGCCCTGGGCCGCTCCTGTCGCACCTCCGATGGCGCCACCCGCGCCTGCCTATGCTCCGCCGCCACCGCAGCCGGGGCCGGATTTTTCCGCGCTCGAGCGCCATCTGCTCAAGATCACGAGCCAGATCGAGTCGCTGCAGCGCCCCGACAATACCGAGCAGGCGATCAACGCCTTCCGCAGCGAGCTTGCCGAGATCCGCGCCGCCATCACCGAGGCGATGCCGCGGCGCGCGATCGAATCGATCGAGAACGAGATCCGCTCGCTGCACCGCCGGATCGACGAGACGCGTTCCAACGGCACCGACGGCCAGGTCCTGTCGGGCATCGAGCACGCGCTGTCCGACATCAAGCAGGTGCTGCGCACGCTGACGCCGGCCGAGCAGCTCACCGGCTATGACGAGGCGATCCGCAATCTCGGCGCCAAGCTCGACCTGATCCTGCGCGCCAATGACGATCCCTCGACGGTGCGCCAGCTCGAAGGCGCGATCACCGCGCTGCGCGGCATCGTCTCCAACGTCGCCTCCAACGAAGCGCTGGCACGCCTGTCCGAAGACGTGCAGCTGCTGTCGTCCAAGGTCGACCAGGTCACCCGCGCCTCCGCCCAGGGCGACAGCTTCGCGGTGCTGGAGCAGCGCATTGCGGCGCTCACCGCGGCACTGGAAACGCGCGAGCGGCCGCAAGCCACCGAGAGCACCGAGCACCTGGAATCCGCGATCCGCGCGCTGTCGGACCGCTTCGACCGCATGCAGGTCGGCAACGATTCGGCCTCGACCTTTGCGCATCTCGAACAGCGCGTCTCGTATCTGCTGGAGCGGATCGAAGCCGCCGCCGATCCGCGCAATGGCAATTTGAGCCGCGTCGAGGACGGGCTGCACGACATCCTGCGCCACCTCGAGCGGCAGCAGGCGACCTATTCCGCGCTGGCCGAGAGCCGCAGCTCCGTTGCCCCGGCCGATTCCGGAATGGTCGATCTGGTCAAGCGCGAACTGTCCGACATCCGCTTCAGCCAGGCCGAGACCAACCGCAGCACGCAGGACTCGCTCGACGCCGTCCATAGCGCGCTCGGCCATGTCGTCGACCGCCTCTCCATGATCGAGGGCGATCTGCGCGCGGTGCGCACCGCGCCGCCGGCCCCTGCCCCCCCGCAGCCGATGCCCATGCCGATGGCCGCTCCCATGGAGCCCGCGCCGCCGATGGCGCGTGAGCCGCGGCCGCAAGCCCAGCAGCAGCCGAAATACGATCCGAAGCCGGAGCTGCCGAACCCCGCCGCGCAGCAGCAGGCCCACGCGCCGCAACAGGCCCAACGCGCCTTCGCCCAAGCCGCTTTCTCCGCCGCGCCGCGTGAATTCCATGCCGCTGCCCCTGCCGCGCCGCCGCCGGTGCCATCGGCACCACCGGTGCCGCCGCGCGCGATCAGCGAGATCCTGGAGCCGCACACGGCGCCCGCGCGCTCCGCGCTCGCGCCGGAATTGCCGCCGGATCATCCGCTCGAGCCGGGCACACGGCCGGGTGGACGCCTCGCCACGCCGTCGGAGCGCATCGCCGCCTCCGAGAGCGCGATCAGCGACATTCCCGCTGCTGCGAAAGAGCCGGTGTCGTCGTCGAGCTTCATCGCGGCCGCGCGCCGCGCCGCGCAGGCCGCCGCCGCGCAGCCGGAAAAGCCGGCCCGCGGTGCCAAGGGTAGTGCGAAGGCCGGCGCCGATCGCGGCAAGGACAAGGGCAAGGACGGCAGCTCGACCATCACCTCGAAGATCCGCTCGCTGCTGGTCGGCGCGAGCGTGGTCGTGATCGTGCTCGGCACCTTCAAGATGGCGATGAACCTGCTCGAGGGCAGCCCGCCGCCGGCGCCGCAGGCCATGGACAATACGTTGAGCCAGCCCGCGCCGCAGGCCCCGCCCCCGCCGGTGATCGAGAACAAGCCCGCCACGCCCGAGCAGGTCACGCCATCGATGACCTCGCCGACGCCGATCGGACGGCAATCCCAGAACAACCCCGCGCCGGCTGCGCCCGGCCCGGCCAGCTCGGCCTCGGTTGAGATTCCGCCGGCGCCCGCCGCATCCGTGCCGCCGCCTGCCGCGAGCAGCGACGTCACCGGCGCGCTGTCGGGCACGAGCCGCGCCAAGTTCGGCATGATCCAGGTGCCGCCGAGCGAAAAGCTGCCTGACGGCATCGGCGGCCCGGTGCTGCGCACCGCCGCGATGAAGGGCGATGCGACCGCGGCCTACGAGATCGGCTTGCGCTTTGCCGAAGGCAAGGGAGTTGCCACGAATTACGACGAAGCGGCCAAATGGTACGACCGCGCGGCGCAGGCCGGCGTGGTGCCCGCGACCTTCCGCCTCGGCACACTCTACGAAAAGGGCCTCGGCGTGAAGAAGGACGCCGACATCGCCCGCCGCTACTACACCCAGGCCGCCGAGCGCGGCAACGCCAAGGCGATGCACAATCTCGCGGTGCTCGACGCCGACGGCGGCGGACGCGGCGCCAACTACAAGAGCGCGGCGCAATGGTTCCGCAAGGCCGCCGATCGCGGCGTTGCCGACAGCCAGTTCAACCTCGGCATCCTCTATGCCCGCGGCATCGGCGTCGAACAGAACCTCGCCGAATCCTACAAATGGTTCAGCCTCGCAGCTGCCCAGGGTGATGCGGACGCCTCCGGCAAGCGCGACGACGTCGCCAAGCGTCTCGACCCGCAATCGCTCGCCGCCGCCAAGCTCGCGATCCAGACCTTCAGCGCCGAGCCGCAGCCCGACGACGCCGTCAACGTTCCGGCCCCGAATGGCGGCTGGGACAGCGCGCCGCAGGCGAATGCAAAGCCGGCGCCGAAGCAAGTCGCGACCAAGCGCTCGGCCTCGGCAGCACATTAAGGGCGGTTTAGTACGCTTTCTCTGTCGTCGCTCGGCTTGACCGGGCGACCCGGTATTCCAGAGACGTCGGTTGGATACGGAGAAGCTGCGGCGTACTGGTGCCCCGGTCAAGCCGGGGCATGACAGCGGCGAATGTGGCGGAATCCTCGCCTCACAGCGAAGCAGTGATCTGATCCCTCTTAGCCCATTCACCAAGCCCGAAATTCCCGGTCCCTCCCAACCGCAAATTCCGCTATTGAGGGGCGCGGCAACCGTTCCGACCTTCCCGCGAGCATTCCGCGACAATCGATCCGTCTCGCCGGCGTATGGTTCTTCGATGCAGCTCTATCTTCCGATCGCCGATCTTCCCGTCAACGTCTTCCTGGTGCTCGCCATGGGCGCCGCGGTCGGCTTCGTCTCGGGGATGTTCGGAATCGGCGGCGGCTTCCTGATGACGCCGCTGCTGATCTTCATCGGCATCACGCCGGCGGTTGCGGTCGCCTCGGTCACGAGCCACATTGCAGCCTCCTCCTTTTCCGGCGCGCTGTCTTACTGGCGACGGCGCGCGATCGATCCGGCGCTGGCGAGCGTCCTGCTCTGCGGCGGCGTGACCGGCACGGCGCTCGGTGTGTGGACCTTCACGCAGCTTCGCGCGCTCGGCCAGCTCGATCTGATGATCGCGCTCTCCTACGTGGTGCTGCTCAGCACCGTCGGCAGCCTGATGTTCTCGGAAGGGCTGCGCGCGCTGATGCGAACCCGGCGCGGCGCGCTGCCGCCACGCCGCACCCACAACTGGATCCACGGCCTGCCGCTGAAGATGCGCTTCAAGCGCTCAAAGATCTATCTCTCCGTCATCCCCGTGGTGATCGTCGGCATCATGATCGGCTTCATCGGCGCCATCATGGGCATCGGCGGCGGCTTCATCCTGGTGCCGATCATGATCTATCTGCTGAGGGTGCCGACGTCGACGGTGATCGGGACCTCGATGGTCCTGACGCTCGTCACGATGCTGTTCGCGACCATGCTGCATGCGGTGACCAATCACCTCGTCGACGCCGTGCTGGCGCTGATCCTGATGGTCGGCGGCGTCACCGGCGCGCAATTCGGCGTCCGCGCCGGGCAGAAGATCCGCGGCGAGCAGCTGCGGCTGCTGCTCGGCCTCTTGATCCTCTCGGTCGGAATCCGCTTCGCGATCGAGTTGGTGATCCGGCCGGAGGATCTCTTCACCATCCGCGAGCTGGGGGTGAGCGGATGATGCGCGCAGCTCTCGCATTCCTGCTCGTCCTGCTGCTCGGATCAGCCGCGCGCGCCGAGCGGCTGATCGTGTCGGTGTCCAACCACCGCGTCACGGTGACACCGAACTATTCCGGCGAGGAGCTGGTGCTGTTCGGCTCGGTCGAGAAGGACGCGACGACGCCCGCCGATCGCACCGCCTATGATCTCGTCGTCACCGTGATGGGCCCGCGCGCCGACATGATGACGCGGCGCAAGGAGCGCACCTTCGGCATCTGGATCAACACCGACTACCGGCAGTTCCTGCAGGTGCCGAGCTATCTGGCGCTGTTCGCCAACCGTCCCTTTGAGGCGATCACCTCGCCCGAGATCGCGCGGCGGCAGCAGATCGGGCTGAACAATGTGCTGCTGACGCAGCGGGTCGGCGGCGATTATGCCGACGTGGTGCCGAACGACGCATTCCGCTCGGCCTTCATCCGCCTGCGCACCCAGCGCGGGCTCTATCGCGAGGATCCGAGCGCGGTGACGTTCCTGACGCCGACCCTGTTTCGCACCGGCATTCCGCTGCCGGCGGAGGTGCCGATCGGCACCTACGAGGTCGAGATCAGACTGTTTGCGAACGGCGCGTTCATCGGCAAGACCGAGACCGCGTTCGAGATCGTCAAGGTCGGCTTCGAGCAGTTCGTCGCTACCACCGCCAGGCAGAATGGGCTGATCTATGGCCTCGTCACCGCCGCGATGGCGCTGATGACGGGATGGATGGCGTCGATCGTGTTTCGGAAGGATTAGCCGCTGTCATTCCGGGGCGCGCGCAGCGCGAGCTCCGGTGCGCAATTGCGCACCTGAGAATCCATTCATCCGCGGAGTTGGTGCCCGATGGATTCCGGGCTCGAGGCTTCGCCTCGCCCCGGAATGACAGCTTCTAGGCGGCCGCCTTCGCCGGCCGCGTCACCAGATAGATGCCGAGCGCGACTGGAATGATCCCGAGCAGATCGCGCGCCTCGACGTGCTCGCCGAGCACGAGATACGCGAACAGCATGCCGAGCGGCGGCATCAGGAAATGATAGGCGCTGGCGGCGGTGGCGCCGCACACTTTCAGGAGATGAAACCAGAGCCAATAGGCGAGGATGGAGCCCCCCAGCACGAGGAAGGCGAAGGCGCCGAGCAGGCTCGGCGTGACATCGATCGCATGCACGTCGGCGAAGGTGAACGCGACCGGCGTCAGCACGATGCCGGCGGCAAGGTTCTGCACGCCGTTGCCGATCCACAAGGATCCCTTCGGCGCGAGCAGCTTGAACAGGATGGTGCCGGCAACGAGCGAGGCGAGCGAAGCCAGCGTGAAGACGATGCCATGCAGGGAATCCGTGCCGACCGACAGGCGATGCCAGACGATCAGGGTCACGCCGGTGATGCCGAGCAGCAGGCCGCCGGCCTTGCGCCAGGTCATGCCTTCCCCGAGCAGCAGGGCAGCGAGCGCCGCGGTGAAGACCGGATTGGCCGAGACGATCAGGCCGCCGAGGCCGGCGGAGACCAATTGCAGGCCGGTGTAGCCGAGCCCGAGATAGAGCGCGTTGTTGGCAATCCCAAGTACGGCGAAGATCGCCGCATCGCGCCAGGTTAACGACCAGCTGTCGCCGCGGATCAGCGTGGCGCCCAGGATCAAAATGCCGGCGAGCGAGAAGCGCGCGGCGAGCAGGATCAGCGGCGGGCAATGGGTGACGCCGATCTTGCCGGCGACGAAGGCGTAGCTCCAGAGCAGGCAGAACAGGCCGATGGCCAGCGGCAGCGTGTTGAAGCGGCTGCGCGGAACGGGAATCGAGGGGGCGAGCGACATGGGGGCATTCTCCTGAGCCTCGATCTAGGGAGCCCGCTTGTCATTTGGAAATTAAATGATTAACTCGCTATCAGTGGATTTTCGAATGGAGGCGGCCATGCTCGATCTCGAGCTGCTGCGCAGCTTCGTCTCGGTGGTCGAGGCCGGCGGCTTCACCCGCGCCGGCGAGCGCGTCCATCGCACGCAGTCGACCGTCAGCCAGCAGATCAAGCGGCTGGAGGACGATATCGGCCAGGTGCTCCTGCACCGCGACGGCAAGAATGTGCGCCCGACCGAGGCCGGCGAGCGGCTGCTCTCTTACGCGCGGCGTTTGCTCTCGCTCGCCGAGGAGGCGCGCGACGTGCTGCGCCAGCCGGACGGCGAAGGCGCGATCCGGCTCGGCATCCCCGAAGATTTCGCGGCGTACCGGCTGACCAAATTACTGGGCGCGTTCTCGCGCTCGCATCCGGGCCTGCGGCTCGACGTGCGCGCCGACCAGAGCAAGCATCTGGCGCGCGATCTCGAACGCGGCGAGCTAGACGTGGCGCTATTCAAGCGTGCGGCCGGCGAGAAAGGCGCCATCGCGGTTTGGCCGGAGCGCGTGCACTGGGTCACCAGCAAGGGCCATCCGGTCGATGTCCATGCCGCATCCGTGCCGCTGATCGGTTTTCCGACCGGCTGCCTCTATCGTGCCGGCGCCATCCACGCGCTGGAAAGCGTCGGCCGCGCCTGGCACATGGCCTATTCCTCATCGAGCCTCTCCGGCATCCAGGCCGCGGTCGCCGCCGGCATGGGCCTCAGCATCTTGTCGGAAATGTCGATCCAGTCCGACCACCGCGTGCTGACGGCGAAGGACGGTTTTGCGCCGATCAACAAGACCGAGGTCGCGCTGATGGCCTCGCCCGATGCGAGCCCGGCAACGCTGCGGCTTGCGGATCGTCTCGCCGAGTTTTGCGATGCGGTGCAGGCCAAAGCGGCTTGAAGGCGGCCCAGATTCGCGAGCGTTGCGGCCCGCCTCTCAATTCACCGCGGACATCAGCCTGTCGCCGCACGCATTCGCGTAAAACTTGCCGCCGCATTGGCGCTTGATGGCGGCGCAGCGGGCCGCGGGCGAGGCATTCTGCGGGACCGTGAAACCGCAGGTCAGGCCGTCGGCGCTGCGACCGGGCTTGCCGGCGGCAAACGCGGCACTGAGGGTGCTGATGCAGACGACGAGCAGGGCCGCCGCGGCGATTTCGATCAGCAGTCGCGTCAGCAGTCTCATGGGAATGTTCTCCACACTGATGGCTGAATTGATCCGCAATCTAGCACTGAATCCCGGTTTCTCCGTGCTCGCCCGGGTTCCCAAATCGGCCCGTTCCTTGCATAAATTTACGCCAGCGCAGTGCAAGGCCGCATCGGCGACAGTTCCGGTGCAGGGGCAAGACGCGTAGGGTTAGTAGTGTGTTCGACCAGGAAGTGACGGCTTTGCAAGATCAATCGTTCCAGCCCAGTTTTCCCGCCCCCGGCCAGCCGATCGACGAGCTCGCGCTGGCTGAGATCAAGGGCGCGATCCTGGCGAAGCTGCGCCTTGCCATCGGCAAGGATGCGGGCATGGCGACCAGGCACGACTGGTACCAGGCCGCGGCGCTGGCGCTGCGCGACCGCGTCGTGCATCGCTGGCTCACGGCCGAGAAGCACAGCTACGATGCGGGCCGCAAGCGCGTCTATTATCTCTCGCTCGAATTCCTGATCGGCCGTCTCTTCACCGATGCGCTCAACAACATGGGCCTGCTCAAGATCTTCGAGGTCGCGCTCGGCGATCTCGGTGTCTCCCTGCCTGAGCTGCGCAAATGCGAGCCGGACGCCGCGCTCGGCAATGGCGGCCTCGGGCGCCTCGCCGCCTGCTTCATGGAGAGCATGGCGACGCTGTCGATCCCCGCGATCGGCTACGGCATCCGCTATGATTACGGCCTGTTCCGCCAGATCATCAACCAGGGCTGGCAGCAGGAATATCCCGACGAATGGCTGAGCTTCGGCAATCCCTGGGAATTGCAGCGGCCCGAAGTGATCTACGACATCAATTTCGGCGGCGGCGTCGAGCATGTCGACGACAAGGGCCGCGACCGCGCGATCTGGCATCCGGGCGAGACCGTGCAGGCGATCGCCTATGACACGCCGATCGTCGGCTGGCGGGGCCAGCACGTCAACGCGCTCCGCCTGTGGTCGGCCCGTTCGCCCGATCCGTTGAAGCTCGATGCCTTCAACAAGGGCGACTATGTCAGCGCCACCGCCGAGCAGTCGCGCGCGGAAGCGATCTGCAAATTCCTCTATCCGAACGACGAGAGCCCGGCAGGCCGCGAGCTGCGCCTGCGCCAGGAATATTTCTTCGTCTCGGCCTCGCTTCAGGATCTCGTCAAGCGACACCTTGCGTCCGACGGCCAGCTGCGCAGCCTGTCGTCCAAGGTCGCGGTGCAGCTCAACGACACCCATCCGAGCCTCGCCGTCACCGAGCTGATGCGGATCCTCGTCGATCTGCACAATTTCCGCTGGGACGAGGCCTGGAAGATCACGGTCGCCACCCTCTCCTACACCAACCACACGCTGCTGCCCGAGGCGCTGGAGACCTGGCCGGTCGAGCTGTTCGAGCGGCTGCTGCCGCGGCATCTCGAGATCATCTACCGCATCAACGTGCAGCATCTGGCGCTGGCCGAAGCGCGCTGCCCCGGCGACATCGACTTCCGCGCCTCGGTCTCGCTGATCGACGAGAAGAGCGGGCGCCGCGTGCGCATGGGCCAGCTCGCCTTCGTCGGCTCGCACCGCATCAACGGCGTCTCGGGCATGCATTCGGACCTGATGCGTGAGACCGTGTTCCACGACCTCAACCATCTCTATCCCGGCCGCATCACCAACAAGACCAACGGCATCACCTTCCGCCGCTGGCTGATGCTGGCGAACCCGAAGCTGACCGATCTGTTGCGCGAGACCTGCGGCGAGGCGGTGCTCGACGATCCGACCCAGCTCTCGCTGATCGAAGCGCGCGCCAGCGACGTCGAATTCCAGAAGAAGTTCCGCAGCGTCAAGCTTCACAACAAGACCGCGCTGGCGCGCCTGATCGGCGAACGGCTCGGCATCAAGGTCGACCCGACCGCGCTGTTCGACGTGCAGATCAAGCGCATCCACGAATACAAGCGCCAGCTCCTCAATGTCATCGAGACCGTCGCGCTGTACCAGGCGATCAAGGACGATCCAACCGGCAATTGGGTGCCGCGGGTGAAGATCTTCGCCGGCAAGGCTGCCGCGAGCTACCGCTACGCAAAACTGATCATCAAGCTGATCAACGACGTCGCGGAGGTCGTGAACAACGACCCCACGATCGGCGGCAAGCTCAAGGTGGTGTTCCTGCCCGATTACAATGTCAGCCTCGCCGAAGTGATCATTCCCGCGGCCGACCTGTCCGAGCAGATCTCGACCGCGGGCATGGAAGCGTCCGGCACCGGCAACATGAAGCTGGCGCTGAACGGCGCCATCACCATCGGCACGCTCGACGGCGCCAATATCGAGATCCGCGACCATGTCGGCGCCGAGAACATCGCGATCTTCGGCATGGAGGCCGGCGACGTGATGATCCGGCGCAAGCAGGGGCTGGACGCCTCCGACCTGATCCTCAATTCGCCGAAACTGCAGCGCGCCATCAATGCGATCGGCACCGGCGAGTTCTCGCCCGGCGACCCCGGACGTTTCGAGTCGATCGCGCACGCGCTGCGCTATCTCGACCATTACATGGTCAGCGCCGATTTCGATTCCTATTACGAGGCGCAGCGCAGCGTCGATGCGCGCTGGCTGGTCTCGCCGGCCTGGACCCGCGCCTCCATCCTCAACGTCGCGCGCATGGCCTGGTTCTCCTCGGATCGCACCATCCGCGAATACGCCGAGGAGATCTGGAACGTGCCGGTCAATCCGACCACGCCGCTGCTGCCGAACCTGCGCGACGCCGCGGGCTGATTTTTCCGCGGCGTGGAAGCGCGGTTACTCGATACGTAATTGCGCATCCGGGCAATGGCTGTGATATGACGACCGTCATTCCGGGGCGGCTCGCAGAGCCGAACCCGGAATCTCGAGCTTCCGGGTTCGATGCTCTGGGCCGCGCTACGCGGTCCCGTCGCATCGCCCCGGAATGACAGACGGAAACACACATGCACGCCAAGCTCCCGCACCCCTTCGACGACGCCACCCGCGTCACCGCCGGCGACTCCAGCTGGCAGGGGCACACCAGCGACGATTATTGGGCCTTCGTCGGCCCGTTCGGCGGCGCCACCGCCGCGACCATTCTGCGCGCGCTGATCGACCATCCGGAACGCACCGGCGATCCGCTCGCCCTCACGGTCAATTATTGCGCGCCGATCGCCAAGGGGCCGTTCGATCTCGACGTGCGGCTGGTGAAGGCCAACCGCTCCAGCCAGCACTGGAGCGTCGAACTGTCGCAAGGTGGCGGCGAGGTCGCGACACTCGCCACCGCGGTGTTCGCCGAGCGCCGGCCGTCCTGGGAGCACCGGGTGGCGCAATATCCCGATGCAAAGCCGTTCGAAGCGACGCTGCCGTTCCCGAAGATCGCGGCGTCCTGGGCCAACCAGTACGAGTTTCGCTTCGTCGAAGGCGAGATGCGGATCGGCCCGCAGCAGGCCGAGCCCGCCAGCACCTATTCGAAGATCTGGATCAGCGACCGCACGCCGCGCAAGCTCGACATGCTGTCGCTGATGTCGATGTCGGACGCCTTCTTCGGCCGCATCTTCCACGCTCGGCGCGAGCTGGTGCCGTTCGGCACGGTGTCGCTGACGACCTATTTCCACACCGACAGCGACGAGCTCGCGGCTGAGGACATCACGCGCGTGCTGGCCACCGCCGATTCGAAGATCATGCACAAGAGCTACGCCGACCAGAACGCCGAGCTGTGGTCGCCGAACGGAAGGCTGCTCGCGACCTCGACACAAATCGCGTATTTCAAGGCGTGAGCTTTCGCCACCCGTCGTCCCGTTCTTGCCGGGGTTCCTAACCCGCCATTCGCTGCCTCAGGCTCTGATAAAACGCCGTCTCGAAATTCATGTAACCGATGAACGACGTTGGATCGCCGAACGGAAGAATCTGCGTGGCCCAGAACCCGCCGAACCCGTTCTGCCGGTCGATCCAATAGAACAGATTGGCAAGGCCCGCCCAGCCGAGGGCGCCGGCGGGACGCCCGGTGGGTGCTTCCTGGTCGTTGATCATGAATGAGAGCGCCCAGGACTTTGACTGGCCCGGGAAGAACTCGGCATCATTGCACAGCGCCGGGATGACGCCGGTGATCGGTGTCACCTTCTTGTCTCCGAGATGATTCTTCTCCGCCATGCGCACGGTCTCCGCCTTCAGCACGCGGCCATGCTCGCCGGCACCGTCATTCAACCACATCCGGATGAAACGCATGTAGTCGCCGACCGTGCCGTAAAGGCCGTGGCCACCCATATGCACTTCAGGCTTGGCGGGGAGCTCGAAATCCATCGGCGTCAACGAGCCGTCGGCGCCGCGCGCGTGGATCCCCACCAGTTTGCTGCGCATGGCGTCGGTCAGCTCGAAGGTCATGCTCTTGATTCCGAGCGGCTCGAAGATGCGCGTATTGAAAACCTCTCCAAGCCGGCGCCCGGCGATGGCCTCGACGATTTGGCCGCACCAGTCGAGATTGGTGCCGTAGTCCCAACGCTCGCCCGGATCGAACAGCAGCGGCGTCATCAGGCAGGCTTTGGAAGCGGTGATGACGCTGGGCTGGCCCTTCTCCTCGGCCAGGCGGTTGTAGGTGTGGTTGATGAAGTCGTAGCTGAGACCGGCGGTATGCGTCATCAGCATCCGCGTGGTGATGTCCCGCTTGGGCGCCCGCAGCATCGGCCCACCCGCGGCATCGAAGCCCTCGATGACCTGGAGCTTGCCGATGTCCGGAGCGTAGCGCTTGGCCGGTGCGTCGAGATCGAGCTTGCCCTCTTCGACGAGTTGCAGCACGGCCGTGCCGGTGACCGCCTTGGTCGTGGAGAAGATGGCGAAGATGCTGTCGGTCGTCATCTCGGCCGGCTGGTCGACACGCCGTTTCCCCGCTGCGCCTTCGTAGATGTTGCGATCGCGGTTCGTCACCATCGCGACGACGCCGGGCACACGCGGCGTGGATGTGACGACGCCGCCGAGAACGGCGTCTGCGGCGGCACCGAAATTCGTGCTCATTTTTGTCCTCCCGTTTGTATTGGATGAATTCCGTCGATGCCGCGCCTCGCGAGCACTCAATTCATGGTAAAACCCTGGTAGCCGCTGGCAGCGACCTCGTTGCATTTCTGCCGATAGGCGCCGACGCCCCCGCAATAGGACAGAACGCGGCGCGGTTTGCCTTCGACGTTCGAGCCCAGGTACCAGGAATTGGTCTTCGCGATCAGCGTCGCATTGGCGATCTCATCGTGATGCGCCACCCATCCGTCTTCGGCATCCTTGGTCGGCTCAACCACCTTCAGGTTCTTCGTACGCACGAACCTGATGCAATCGTCGATCCACTCGACCTGCTGCTGGAGACAGGTGGTCATGTTACAGAGCGCAGCCGACGGAGCCAGCGGCACCGCAGTCGTGAACAGGTTCGGATAGCCGTGAACCTGCAGGCCCATCGTGGTGCGGATATCCTTGCTCCAATCCTCCTTCAGCGACCGCCCACCGCGGCCCCTGATATCGATGCGCGTCAACGCGCCGGTTCCGGCGTCGAATCCAGTCGCCAGAACGATGACGTCGAGCTCGTGGATCGTCCCGTCCGCGGTCTGAATACCCGTGGGTGTCACGCGTTCGATCGGATTGGCCTTGACGCTGACGATCTCGACATTGGGGCGATGGAAGGCTTCGAGGAAGTTCTGCTCCAGTGGCACCCGATGCGTCCCGAAACCGTAGTCGGCCGGAATCAAGGCATCGCACAGCTTTGGATCCTTCAGTCGCTCGCGCATCTTCTCGCGCACGAAGCCCGAGATTTCGGCGTTGACCTCGGCGTCGAAGAACAACTCGGCGAAGGACGATATCCATAGCTTCAGGGAGCCGTCGTTCCAGCAATCCTCGATCACCTCCCGGCGCCGCTCCGGCGTCAGGCCGGCCCAGGCGTGCTCGAAATCATATTCGAATCCGGTGAAGGTATGCGGCAGGCGCTCCGTGAGATGCTGGAATTTCGACTTGTAGGCCTCCGCATCTTCCTCGCTGTACTTGGGATTCTTCATCGGAATCATGTATTGCGGCGTGCGAACAAAGACTTTCAGATGACCGACCTCGCCGGCGATCGTCTGGATGACCTGGATGCCGGTTGCGCCGTTGCCGATAACGCCGACGCGCTTGCCGCCGAATTCGACCGGCTCCTTGGGCCAGCGCGCCGTGTGGAACAGCTGCCCCTTGAACGTCTCCTGTCCCGGAAACGATACGTGCGGGGCGGAGAGCATGCCGCAACAGGTGATCAGAAACTGGGTGTCGATCACGTCACCCCTGTCGGTCGTGACCAGCCAGCGCTGTGTGGCTTCGTTGAAATGGGCGCTTTTGACGATCGTCCCGAACTGGATGTCCTTGCGCAGATCGAGGCGGTCGGCGATGTAGTTGAGCCAGCGCTCGATTTCCGGCTGGCCGGGGAATTTCTCGCTCCAGCTCCATCCCTTGTAGAGCTCCTCGGAGAACAGGTACTGGTAGATGTGGCTCTCTGAATCGAAGCGGGCGCCGGGATAGCGATTCCAATACCAGGTGCCGCCCACGCCTGCGCCCGCGTCAATGGCCCTGACGTTCAATCCCTGTTCGCGCAAACGGTAGAGCTGATAGAGCCCGGCGACGCCGGCTCCAACAACCACCGCGTCGAATTTCGCCGTTACATGCGCGCCATTGCTTCCATTGGGTTTGGTCGCCGTTTCTGCCATTTTTCCCTCCTAGCTCTTCCCAGAGCGCGCGGCCTTCCTCACCCGCCGTGTGATGGGATGGTCGTGCATCGCGTCATTTGTCGGTCCCGCGAGCGCTTGCGGCTTTTCACCGTTCTTCCGCACTTGCCCGGAACGCGAGGGAGGCTATGAGGCGGGCTGCGTTCCCGGCTTGAACAAAACCGACAATCCTTTGAATGAAGCCGGAGGCCGGCGCCGACCTCGCCCGAGCTCGCTTGGCAAATGGCAAATCCGGCCTATGCTGCTGCCTTGCCGATCGGCCAATGAGAACAACAAGCAGTCGACCCGCCAAAACTCCAGGGAGGAGGCTCGCGCGATGGGGCAGTTCATCACGGTCGAGGAGCTGCCACGCTATGCTCCCGGCGAAATGATGCTGGACAGTTCGGCGGTGGGAAAAGCCGATTTTCGGCTGCGCGTGTTCCGCTATGCGCCATCCGATATCTGGGTGCCGCCGTCCGATAACTTTCTGATCGTAATTTATCGCGAAGGCACCACGGCGATGAAACGCCGCGTGACCGGATCCTGGAAGCAGGATCATGTCGGCCGCGGCGTCACGACGCTGCTGACGCGCGCGGAAGCTTCGAACTGGCGATGGTGCCATGACCTCGAAGTCAGTCATTTCTACATCTCGCCTAGTCTCATGGCGAAGACCGCAAGCGAGGCTTTTGACCGGGATACCGAAAGCGTCGAGCTTCATGATCTGCTCAGGATCGAGGATCCGGTCCTGGCCTGGATTGCTGACCAGATGGTGCAGGAGGTTTCCGCAGGAGGTCCGGGCGGCCGGCTCTGCTACGACGCCATGGCACTTCAGGCGAGCGTCCACATCCTGCGAAAATATGCCTCAGTGCAGTTCAAGCTGCCCTGTGCGCAAGGGCGCTTCAGGCCGGCGCATGCGCGGATGATCGAGGACTATATCGAGCAGAACATCTTCCGGAATATCACGCTCGACGAACTGGCCAACATCTGCAACTGCACGCCAGTGCAGTTCACCCGCAAGTTTCAGGTGCATTATGGCATGCGCCCGCACGCCTACGTCCTCACCCGCAAGGTGAAGCGCGCCTGCGAACATCTGCGCAAGGACCGGCTTGCACTGAAGGAGATCGCCCTGTTGAGCGGATTCTCCGACCAGAGCCATCTCAACCGGATCTTTCGCAGGCATATGAGTGCGACTCCCGCAGAATATCGCAAGCAATGCACAGGCTAGGCAGCCTGACGATGCTCAGGCCGCAAAAGAAAGGGCGGCTGATCAAGCCGCCCTTTCTCGTCAATCACATCTTGCGAGAACTTACTCCGCCGCGAGCTTCACGTCCGGCGCGGCGGCGCGCACCTCGGCATCCACCTGGGCTTCGAACTTGGCAAAGTTCTTCTGGAACATGCCGACCAGCGCGCGGGCGGTCTTGTCGAACTCGTCCTTGTCCTTCCAGGTGTTGACCGGGTTGAGGATCTCGGCCGGCACGCCGGGCAGCGCGGTCGGGACCGCGAAGCCGAAATACTTGTCGGTGCGGAATTCGACGTTGCGAAGCGAGCCGTCGAGCGCGGCGGTGAGCAGCGCACGCGTCACCTTGATCGGCATGCGCGAGCCGACACCATACTTGCCGCCGGTCCAGCCCGTATTGACCAGCCAGCAATCGACATTGTGCTGGGCGATGAGGTCGCGCAGCATGTTGCCGTAGACGCTGGGGTCGAGCGGCAGGAAGGGCGAGCCGAAGCAGGTCGAGAATTCCGGCTGCGGCTCGTTGCCGAGACCGCGCTCGGTGCCCGCGACCTTGGCGGTGTAGCCGGACAGGAAGTGATACATCGCCTGCGCCGGCGAGAGCTTGGCGATCGGCGGCAGCACGCCGAAGGCGTCGGCGGCGAGCATCACCACGTTCTTCGGCTGCGGCGCGCGGCCGGTGCGCGAGGCGTTCGGGATGAAGTCGAGCGGATAGGCCGAGCGCGTGTTCTCGGTCTTGGAGCCGTCGTCGAAATCCACCACGCGGGTGTCTTCGTCGAGCACGCAGTTCTCGAGCACCGCGCCGAAGCGGGTCGAGGCCGCGAAGATCTCGGGCTCGGCTTCCTGCGACAGCTTGATGCACTTGGCGTAGCAGCCGCCTTCGAAGTTGAAGACGCCGTTCGGGCCCCAGCCGTGCTCGTCGTCACCGATCAGCGTGCGGTTGGGATCCGCCGACAGCGTGGTCTTGCCGGTGCCGGACAGGCCGAAGAAGATCGCCGCGTCGCCCTTGGCGCCGACATTGGCCGAGCAATGCATCGGCATCACGCCGCGCTCGGGCAGATAATAGTTCAGCGTGGTGAAGACCGACTTCTTCATCTCGCCGGCATAATAAGACCCGCCGATCAGGACAATCTTGCGGGTGAAATCGATCGCGACGACGTTCTCCGACTTGCAGCCGTGACGTTTGGGATCGGCGCGGAAGCTCGGCATGTCGATGATGGTGAGCTCCGGCACGAAGGTCGGCAGCTCGATCGCCTCGGGGCGAATCAGCAGCGTGCGGATGAACAGCGAGTGCCAGGCGAGCTCGGTGAAGACACGGGTCTTGATCCGGTAGGCCGGGTCGGCACCACCATAGAGATCCTGCGCGAACAGCTTCTTGCCTTCGGCGTGCTTGAGGAAGTCCTGATAGAGCGTCTCGAACTGCTCTGCGGTGATCGACTGGTTGCCGGCCCACCACATCTTCTTGTCGGTGGTGGCGTCACGCACCGTGAACTTGTCCTTCGGGCTGCGCCCGGTGAACTCGCCGGTGTCGGCGCAGAGTGCGCCGTCAGCGGACAGCACCGCCTCGCCCGCAGTGAGCGAGTATTGATAGAGTTGCGGCGCACCGAGGTTCCAGTGAACCTGCTTGAGATTCTTTAAACCGAACTTGTCGGCGCCGAAGGCACCGTTGCGCACGCCCGTCTCTTGCACGAAAAATCCTCCTAGAACCCGCGACATTCAGCGCGACCAGAACTTCAGCACCATCGCGGTCACCGTGATTTATAGGCCAACCGGCCTCGGCTGGGCGACCTAATAATGATGAACGCTGGCGTTGCCAAGCTGATCCCGCAGGATTTGGTTTATTCAAGGACCGCGCCAAACGTCGCGCATGTCAGCTCTGAGCAGCTGCATCAAAAAATCACGAATGATCGCGCAACCAAATGCGGAATTCGGCGTTGATGATGGTTTTTGCGACGCACAATTCCGGCTGCCGGCTTATCGTACCTCGCCTTCGCCAATGAGCGCGAATGGTCCCCACATCGCCGGGTAGGCGTTGCGCGGTGACGAGGTGTCGTCGACAAACGTTAACATCGCGCGGCGCAAGGCTTCGGCGCGACCGATTTTCGGTTCGTTCTTGAGCAACTCGAACGTCGATGTGGTGAGGCGGGTGGCGGCTTCCGAATCCACGGCCCAATGCGAGACCAGAAGCGCACGGGCACCGGCATAGAAGAAAGAGCGCGCCAATCCCGACAGCGCTTCGGCCCCGGGCTTGTCGCCGGCGATGGTGTTGCAGGCGGACAGAACCACCCAATCGGCGTGGAGCTTGAGCTGGGCCACTTCGCTCGCGGTCAGAAGGCCGTCGTCGAGCTCAGACGGCTGATCGGGAATGGACAATGCAAGCGAGGGCTCGCCCAGTCCCTTGACGTCGCCGGCGACGAGGCCGTGGGTGGCAAAATAGATGATACCGTATTGGGCAAGCGCTGCACGCTTCAGCGTCGTTTCACTGGCATCGCGTCCGAGATGGATGTCGGCATCATTGGCGCCGACGTCCCTTGCCACCGCGTTCAGCTCGTCGGCGGTATCGGGCAGTTGCGGCAACGCCTGCGCCAGCCGCGCGCGATCGACCCCGGCGCCGCGCCAGAAATCGGTATAGGCAATCGTCGCAATGCTGCGCGCCGCGACCTTGCCGCCTGCGGCGCGACGGTCGGCGGGCCCTTCGGCTGCGGGATTGAAGACGGGATCGCCGAAGCCGGTCATCGGCTTTGCGCCCTGATCCCTGCGCGCGAAGGCACGCAGCGATTTCAGGCTGATCACCGACGGCAGCACCGAGACGGCCTGACGCCTGAGCAGCCAGGCGGCGTCGCGATAGCCGTCGAGCCTGTCCGGAATCGCAGCCTGCGGCTTCTCGGTGACCAGCAGATGGAACGGCAATGCGGTCAGCGCCGCCGATGGCACGACCAGCAGATTGCGCTTGTCCTTCGTCAACGCCTCGACCGGGCCGAGCAGCGCGACATAGAGCTCGTTGGCGAGCGCGAGATCGAACAGGCCCGATTTGCCGGAGGCATCGCGCGCCTTGCCGACATCCAGCCCCCTGCGGAAGGCCGAGACTTTCCGCGCCATTGCGTCCGCGCCGAGCGAGATCTCCTTCCAGTCGGCGCCATCGCGCGTGATCGCGATGACGTAGCTCCGCTTGTCGACGACGGAATAGATCACCATCGCCTCATCGGCCGACAGCAGCGGCTGGATGTCCTTCACCGCCAGCGGCAGCGGGTTGGAGAGCGAGGCGTAGTCGGGAAACTCGAGCGTGAGCGACTTTTGCAGCCCCGCGCGTTCGCTTGCAATCGCAACGATCCGCGCGCGGCTGCGCTGCTCGGCCGCGACGTCCCGCTGCGCCGATTGCTTCGACACCGCGGTGATGATCGCCTTGTCGAGCGCCTCGGCCTCGGCCGCGAGATCCTGATCCCGACGCACCAGCTCGGCGAGCCGATCGCTGCCGGCGGCCAATCGCACCGCGAGCTTGTTCACGGCAGAGGCGGCGGAAGATTGCGTGCCGCGCTGGATCGCGCCGAGCGCGTCATCGAGCGCCTTGTCGCTCGCCAGGAGCGTTTGCTGGCGCGCAGCGAACAGAACCGGCAGCACGGTGCGCAGCTGCGCGCGGTTGGCGGCAAGCGTCTTCTGCGCAAACGGCAAGGCCTCGGCGTTGCGGCCCGACACCTGAAGGAAATAAGCGAGATTGCTGGTCGAAGTCACGACATCGGGATGATCCACCCCGAGCGCCCGCTCGCGGATGGCAAGCGCGCGGCGATAGAGCGGCTCGGCCTCGGCATAGCGCTGCTGGTGCTCGTAGAGCCCGGCGAGATTGTTGAGCGAGCGTGCCACGTCGGGATGATCCGGGCCCAGCACCTTTTCGCGGATCGCGAGCGAGCGCTTGATCGGCGCTTCGGCATCGGCATCGCGGTTGAGGTCGCGATCGACCTGGCCGAGATTGTTCAGGACGGTGGCAACCGCGGGATGCTCGGGCCCGGCGGCCTTCTGATAGATCGCGAGGGCCCGCTGAAACAGCGGCTCGGCGTCGGCAAAATGCTCCTGCTTCACGTAGAGCGTGGCGAGATTGTTCAGGGCCTGGCCGACATCGGGATGCTCGCGCGACAGCGCCTTTTCGCGAACGGCCAGCGCACGCTTGAACAGCGGTTCGGCTTCGGTGAAGCGGCTCTGCCGCTGATAGAGCGCGGCGAGATTGTTCAGGAGCGGCGCAATCTCGACGCTGCCCTGACCGGTCCCCTTCTCCATCAGCGCGATGGCGCGTTTGTAGAGCGGCTCGGCCTGATCGTCGTGGCCCTGGTCGGCGTAAATCTGCCCGAGATTGTTGAGCGCCGCGGCGAGGTCGCGGTTGTTGCTGGTCTTCTCGAGCGAGGCCACCATGGCCTGCGCCCGCGGCAGCGCCTCCGAATATTTGCCGGCGCTCCGGAGCGCATTGATGCGCCCGCTCTGCGCCGACAGATCGCTCTTCTGGGCAAGGCCGGGCGTGGCAAGCGACGTGGTGATCGCGAGCGCCAGACCCGCAGCCAATGCCAAACGACGACGCGCCATGAACCCTCTCGCTGCGAGCCTTGAGACCTGACCGTCTTGGGTCGCAGCGATGGGTCGCGGCGTTCAAATTGTTGCGTTCTAGTCCATCTTCATGCGCGCTTCGCCAGCGAGGCGGACCAGCATCTTGCGCAGCGACGTGCCGTCCGTCACCCGCTCCGGGAAGTCCAGCCGCAGCGCGGTCTGGCCGTCCTGCATATCGAGGCCTTCCGGATCGCAGCCGGTGCAGCGCCAGTCCCCCGCGGCAGCGCCAAGGAGCTTTGTCGCATAGAGGCCCATGGCGTCGCGATGATCGGCATTCATATGCGCGACCGCCCCCTCCTCCGCTGCCAGCAGATCTTCGGCGCCGGAGAGGTCCGTGAGGAACTGGGCGGGCTTGAGATCGACGATCCGGCCGAAGCCGGCGACCAGATGAGTTCCCGTGGGGCGGATCCGGAAAAAAGAGAAATCCTTAAAGGAAACAAAGCCTTCCGCCGACGGATGCGCATTGAGATAACGTCGCTGGAGCAAATCCCTCGCGGCATCAGCCTGCTCCGCCCGGCCGGACAGCATGATCCGGGCGCCTTCCAGCGGATCGCCCGCCGCCCGCTCGTCCAGCATCAGGGAGACCCTGCTGTCGGCGAGAAGGTTCCTTGTATGCACGGCGAGGCCCGAGATCAGCAGGATGGGGGAACCGTCGGGATGGCTGGCCAGATTGACCAGGGAACAATAGGGGTCGCCGCTGCCGGCCATGAGAGTTGCCAGCGCCCCCTGCCGCGATCGCCGCAGCAGGGATTTGGCGAGCTTTGCGGGGTCGAAATCAGGGGTCGGTTGCATCGGCTTTCTCGGCTCAGGTGGTTGCAAGGGAGGCCTTTTTTCGGGTAAACGGGGGCCTGGTTATGGGTCGACATGCGGCGAATCTGCCGCGTTTCGTGGAACTTGGTCACACTTCAGCCCAGCTTGCATTGCTCGGTGACAAGGTTCGAACGCCGACATCGGCACCCATGTATGCGGCGCATCAGTGGATTGCTCGCCGTTTCAAGCCACGACCCAAACGGAAAGCAGAAAGCAGAGGCTCATGCCCACAATCGCTTTGGTCGACGACGACCGCAACATTCTCACATCCGTCTCGATCGCGCTGGAAGCCGAAGGCTACCGCATCATGACCTACACCGACGGCGCTTCCGCGCTTGACGGTTTCCGCACCACCCAGCCCGATCTCGCCATCCTCGACATCAAGATGCCGCGCATGGACGGCATGGAGACGCTGCGCCGGCTCAGGCAGAAGTCCGACCTGCCGGTGATCTTCCTGACCTCCAAGGACGAGGAGATCGACGAGCTGTTCGGCCTCAAGATGGGCGCCGACGATTTCATCCGCAAACCGTTCTCGCAGCGTCTCCTGGTCGAGCGCGTCAAGGCGGTGCTGCGCCGCTCGGCGCCGAAGGACCCGACCGTCGCGCCGAAGGAGAACGACGCCAAGGCGCTCGACCGCGGCCTGCTGCGCATGGATCCGGAACGGCATACCTGCACCTGGAAGAACGAGCCGGTGACGCTGACCGTCACGGAATTCCTGATCCTGCAGGCGCTCGCGACCCGGCCCGGCGTGGTGAAGAGCCGCAACGCGCTGATGGACGCGGCCTATGACGACCAGGTCTATGTCGACGACCGCACCATCGACAGCCACATCAAGCGGCTGCGCAAGAAGTTCAAGGTGGTCGACAACGAGTTCGAGATGATCGAGACGCTGTACGGCGTCGGCTACCGCTTCAAGGAAGCCTGAGGCGCGAGGCGCCTTCACGAAAGACTGAGAGCATCGCCGGTTCTGATTTCATCGGGACCGGGATGGCTCTAGGATGCGGGGACCATTGCCACGAGCTGTCCTAACGCGGGCGTAAGCATTGCTTGACCGAACGCAGCCTGACGAGAACCAGAGCGCCGGGGAGATCACATCCGACGGCGTTCCGGAGCAATTTGCCGAAGACAAGCCGCAGGGCTTCCGACCGCTGAACTGGCTCAAGCGCGCCGGGCAATTCTTCTTCGCGCTGTCCTTCTCCAGCCTGACCCGCCGCATCGTCTCGCTCAATCTCGCCGGCCTCGTCGCGCTGGTGGCGAGCATCCTGTATCTGTCGCAATTCCGCGCCGGACTGATCGACGCGCGGGCGCAGAGCCTCCTGGTGCAGGCCGAGATCATCGCCGGCGCGATCGCGGCCTCCGCCACGGTGCAGACCAACGCCATCACCATCGATCCCGACCGGCTGCTCGACCTCAAGCCGGGCGAGACCTATGGCGGCTCGGACGAGTACTCGCCGCTGGACTTCCCGATCAATCCGGAGCGCGTGGCGCCGGTGCTGCGCACGCTGATCTCGCCGACCAAGACGCGCGCCCGCATCTACGATCCGAACGGCAGCCTGCTGCTCGACAGCCGCAACCTCGAAAACGTGCTGCGCCTCGACCTGCCGCCGCCGGCGGAGAAGCCCGGCTTCGTCGAGCGCGGCATGGTCGCGGTGCGCACCTGGCTGAACCGCGGCGACCTGCCGCTCTATCGCGAGCTCGGCCCCGAGAACGGCAACGGCTATGCCGAAGTGGGCGATGCGCTCCAGGGCCAGAAACGCTCGATGGTGCGGGTCAATGCCCGCGGCGAGGTGATCGTCTCGGTCGCGGTCCCGGTGCTGCGCTCGCGCGCGATCCACGGCGCGCTGATGCTGTCGACGCAAGGCGACGACATCGACCAGATGGTCACGGCCGAACGCCTGGCCATCCTGAAAGTCGGCGGCGTCGCGGCCGCCGTCATGATCATGCTGTCGCTGCTGCTTGCGAGCACGATCGCCGGGCCCGTGCGCCGGCTTGCCGACAGCGCCGAGCGCGTCCGCCGCCGCATCAAGGCCCGCATCGAGATCCCCGATTTCACCCGCCGCCGCGACGAGATCGGTCATCTCTCCGGCGCCCTGCGCGACATGACGAGCGCGCTCTACAGCCGCATCGAGGCGATCGAGATGTTCGCCGCCGACGTCGCCCACGAATTGAAGAACCCGCTGACCTCGCTGCGCTCGGCGGTCGAGACGCTGCCGCTGGCGCGCAACGAGAACAGCCGTGCGCGCCTGCTCGAGGTGATCGAGCACGACGTCAAGCGGCTCGACCGCCTGATCTCCGACATCTCCGACGCCAGCCGCCTCGATGCCGAATTGCAGCGCCAGGACGCGATCCCGGTCGATTTGCGCCGCCTGCTGACGACGCTGGTGTCCGTCGCCAACGAGACCAAGCTCGGCCACGACGTCGCGGTCGAGACGCGCTTCGAGGGCCGCAGCCCGACCGACATCTTCGCCGTGTCCGGCCACGATTCACGGCTCGGACAAGTGGTCTCCAACCTGCTGTCCAACGCGCAGTCGTTCTCCGAACCCGGCAGCAAGGTGCGCCTCACCTGCCGCCGCGCGCGCTCCGAGATCGAGATCGTGGTCGACGACGACGGCCCCGGCATTCGCGACGACGCACTGGAACGCATCTTCGAGCGCTTCTACACCGACCGTCCACATCAGGGTTTTGGCCAGAATTCCGGCCTCGGCCTGTCGATCTCCAAGCAGATCATCGACGCCCATGGCGGGCGCATCTGGGCCGAGAACCGCGCAGGCCCGCCGGATGAGGAGGGCGTGCCGACGGTCGCAGGCGCGCGCTTCGTGGTGAGGCTGCCGGCGCTATGAACGACGGCGGGCCCAGCGTTCACGCCTCCGCAGTCAAGGTCGGACATCGGGCGGTGCTGATCCGCGGTCCCTCGGGCTCGGGCAAGTCGCGCCTTGCCTTCGATTTGATCATGGCCGGACGCTCGGGCGTGGTCGAAAGGGCCGTTCTGGTTGGGGATGACCGTGTCCATCTGGCGACAGTCGGCGATGAAATTGAAGTCCGCCCCGCGCCGGTATTGGCTGGCCTGATCGAGATCCGGGGCCTCGGGATCCGCCACTGCGACTTCGTGGAGCATGCGACCGTCGGTCTCGTGGTCGATCTGGATGCCGCGGACGCCGAGCGCCTGCCTGCGACGGATTCGCTGAAAACCATCATTTCCGGTGTCGAAATACCGCGAATCCCTGTTGGCCGCGGATATTCACCCCTCCCACTGGTTGTCGCGGCCTTGACCACTACCAAGAGTTCATCTTCCGTTAACCCTTCAGGCGATTGTTTGAAGGGAAATGGTAACCATATGAACCCCACTATCGCGACCGAATAGACCGGCGCAGCTCCCCTCATCCATCCGTCTAGATTCAGGGAGATACGCAACATCCCCTCTTGCGCAGGGGCTCTGGATGGTCAAAGTGGCGCGTTCGTGCGGTGCACCAAAAGCGCCCGCGAGGAGTTTTCCGATGATTGGTCTAGTACTTGTGACCCACGGGCGCCTTGCCGACGAATTCAAGGCAGCGCTTGAACATGTCATGGGCCCACAAAAGCAAATCGAAGCGATCACGATCGGTGCCGAAGATGATTCCGATCTCTGCCGAAGTGACATCATCGAGGCGGTTAACCGCGTCGATTCCGGCGACGGCGTTGCGATCCTCACCGACATGTTCGGCGGCACGCCGTCGAACCTTGCAATATCCTGCATGAGCCGGCCCAAGGTCGAAGTGCTCGCGGGCATCAACCTGCCCATGCTGGTCAAGCTCGCCAAGGTGCGCGAGGAGCGTCCGCTGCCCGACGCGATCGCGATGGCCCAGGAAGCGGGACGCAAATACGTCACCATCGCCAGTCGCGTGCTCGCCGGCAAATGAGCGACGAGGCGCCACAAGCGGGGACAGGCGTGCCCGCGGGCGCGATCTCCAAGGACCTCCTGATCATCAACAAGCGCGGCCTGCATGCCCGCGCCTCCGCGAAATTCGTCCAGGCTGTCGAGCGCTTCGATGCGCAGGTCTGGGTGACGCGCGGTGGCGAGACGGTTGGCGGCACCTCGATCATGGGCCTGATGATGCTTGCCGCCGGACCGGGCACGACGATCACCGTCGCCGCCGCCGGCACGGATGCCGAAGCTGCGCTCGCGGCGATCACCGAGCTCGTTGAAAGCAAGTTCAACGAGGAAGGGGTTTAGGCCCCTCTCGCGCTACACGCTCAGTGCCGTAGGGTGGGCAAAGCGAAGCGTGCCCACGACTTTTCTGCGATTAGCGCGAGATGGTGGGCACGGCGCTTCGCGCCTTTGCCCACCCTACGAGACCGAGAACGTCGCAATCACTTCGCCGGTGGCGCGATGTAGACGTTCCAGCTCATCGCCGGGCCGGCCTTGCCGTGGGTGAAGCGGCGCGTGGTCATCACCACGCGCTCGGCGGTCGGCGCGACCTCCGAAATCCACTTCTCGAACTTGGGCAGGCGTTCGTCGGTCGCATCGAACACGCCGATGAAGCCGTATGTCTTGACGTCGTCGAGCGAGGTCAGCCCGGACGCCCAGGCCTCGTTCGGCGTGAACGGGCTGGGGTGATCGGGGCTGTAGAACACCATCGGCTGGATCGTCTCCATCGTCCCCGCAACGACCGCCCAGCGCGAGGCGAAGCGCGCGTGCCAGGCCTGGGTCAGCTCGCGCGCGAGCTCGGAGCGCGCGCCATAGGTCGCCGTGTTGCCGGCATTGGCCGTCATCTCGCGTGCGGCGATCCAGGGCGAGGCGGCGAGCGTGGCAACGCTGAGCACGAGCCAGATCGCGGCGATGTTGAACAGGCTCGCGCCCTGCACCCGCAGCGTGGGAATCGCGACCAGCGCGAGCGGCACCAGGAAGAACAGCGAGATGCCCCAATCGGTCTTCAGGTAGACGCCGAAGACCAGCGCGCCGAGCGGCGGGCCGAATGCGACGATGATCTGGATCATCCACACGTTCAGCGCCTGCGAGACATTGACGCCCGGATTGGCGCCGCGCGCCCAGGCGCGCGTGACGATGCGCAAGGGCGCGCGCAGCAGCAATGTGAACGACGGCGGCACCAGCGCCATCGCGAGCCCGGCCAGCGCCACCGGCAATGCCAGCAGCCCGAGATTATGCAGCATGTAGCCGGTGACGAGCTGATGCACCTGGCCGCTGTCCGCGAGGCTGTAGGTGTCGCCGGCATAGGTCAGCGGCACGAAATGCGCCTCGGCCAGCCAGACCACGTGCGGGATCATCGCCACGACCATCGTCACGATCGCGACCCACGGCGCCGGCGATACCAAAAATCTCATCCGCTCCGGATGGATCAGCGCGGCGAGCCCGATGGCGCCGATCATGGTCAGCACCCAGTATTTGGTCATCAGCGCCAGCGCGCCGGCAAGGCCGAGCAGGACTCCGGACCGCCAGCTCCGCTTCTCGAACGCGTTGAGATAGGCGAGCACCAGCAGCGGCAGGGTGACGAGCTGGAGCAGATCCGGGTTGTACTTGAACCCCTTGAAATTGAAGATCGGGTAGAGCGCGACCATCACCACGACCAGGAACGCGCGCCGCGCGTCCACCACGCGCAAGGCAACCAGCCAGCAGATCACCATGCCGGCGCTGACCGTCGCCATCGCCAGCGCATAGGTCGCCCAGTCCGCCGCCGGGAACACCTTGAACCAGAGCCCGGCGACCCAGCCCGACAGCGGCGGATGCTTGCCATAGCCCCATAGGAATTTCTGGCCCCAGCCATAGGCCTCTGCGACGTCCATGTGAACGTCCTGCGCGGCCTTCAGATTGATCAGGATGAAGGTCCAGAGCACCGCATGGAGGATGGCGAGCTGGATCACCAGCCACAATCTCGCCTCGGGGCGGACCGCGCAGGCAACCAGCCAGGCCCGGAAGCGGCCAAAGCTCAGGCGGGCCTTCGTGCGCACTTCAGGGGAGGGAAGAGACGTGGTCGACATGGGCGCTTGCCTAGCGCGTTTTGGCCCATCGTGGAATCAGCTTGGCGTGAACAAAGGCCCTGAAATTACAGCAATATGGTTGCCGCACGGGGATGTGAGTGGTATCCCGCGCCCATGACGACCGTCCCCATTTCCAACATCCGCAATTTCTCCATCGTCGCCCATATCGACCATGGCAAATCGACGCTGGCCGACCGTCTGATCCAGATGACCGGCGGCCTCTCCGACCGCGAAATGGCGGGCAAGGAGCAGGTGCTCGATTCCATGGACATCGAGCGCGAGCGCGGCATCACCATCAAGGCGCAGACGGTGCGGCTTTCGTACCGCGCCAAGGACGGCAAGGATTACATCTTCAACCTGATGGACACGCCCGGCCATGTCGACTTCGCCTACGAAGTCTCGCGGTCGCTGGCGGCCTGCGAAGGTTCCCTGCTGGTGGTCGACGCCAGCCAGGGCGTCGAAGCGCAGACGCTCGCCAACGTCTACCAGGCGCTCGACAACAATCACGAGATCGTCCCGGTCCTGAACAAGGTCGACCTGCCCGCGGCCGAGCCCGAGAAGATCAAGCAGCAGATCGAGGACGTCATCGGCATCGACGCCTCCGACGCGGTGATGATCTCGGCCAAGACCGGCCTCGGCGTGCCCGACGTGCTGGAAGCCATCGTCACCCGCCTGCCGCCGCCGAAGGGCGACCGGAGTGCGACCTTGAAGGCGCTGCTGGTCGACAGCTGGTATGACGTCTATCTCGGCGTCGTCGTTCTCATCCGTGTCGTCGACGGCGTCATGAAGAAGGGCAGCCGCGTGCGCATGATGGGCACGGGCGCCGCCTATGACGTCGAGCGCGTCGGCTTCTTCACGCCGAAGATGCAGCAGGTCGACGAGCTCGGCCCCGGCGAGATCGGCTTCATCACCGCCGCGATCAAGGAAGTCGCCGACACCCGCGTCGGCGACACCATCACCGACGACAGGAAGCCTGTCACCGAAATGCTGCCGGGCTTCAAGCCGGCAATCCCCGTGGTGTTCTGCGGCCTGTTCCCGGTCGACGCCGACGATTTCGAAACGCTGCGCGGCGCCATGGGCAAGCTGCGCCTCAACGACGCCAGCTTCTCGTTCGAGATGGAGACCTCGGCCGCACTCGGCTTCGGCTTCCGCTGCGGCTTCCTCGGACTTCTGCATCTCGAGATCATTCAGGAGCGGTTGTCGCGCGAGTTCGATCTCAATCTGATCGCGACTGCGCCGAGCGTCATCTACAAGATGAAGCTTACCGACGGCCAAGAGATCGAGATCCACAATCCCGTCGACATGCCCGACGTGGTCAAGATTGCCGAGATCCAGGAGCCCTGGATCGAGGCCACGATCATGACACCCGACGAATATCTCGGCAGCGTCCTCAAGCTGTGTCAGGACCGTCGCGGCTCGCAGAAGGAGCTGACCTATGTCGGCTCCCGCGCCATGGTGAAATACGATTTGCCGCTCAACGAGGTCGTGTTCGACTTCTACGACCGCCTCAAGTCGGTCTCCAAGGGCTACGCCTCGTTCGACTATCATCTCACCGACTACAAGCCGGCCGACCTCGTAAAGATGCAGATCCTCGTCAACAACGAGCCGGTCGACGCGCTCTCGATGCTGGTCCACCGCACCCGCGCGGAGGGGCGCGGCCGCGCCATGGTCGAGAAGATGAAGGAGCTGATCCCGCCGCACATGTTCCAGATCCCGATCCAGGCGGCGATCGGCGGCAAGGTGATCGCCCGCGAGACGGTGCGCGCCCTGCGCAAGGACGTCACCGCAAAATGTTACGGCGGCGACATCACGCGTAAACGAAAACTTCTGGAGAAGCAGAAGGAAGGCAAGAAGAAGATGCGGCAGTTCGGCAAGGTCGACATCCCGCAGGAAGCCTTCATTGCCGCGCTGAAGGTGGATAGCTGAGGCGGGGGTAAGCTTTCACAGTCACATCAGCCGCCGTCATGCCCGGGCTCGTCCCGGGCATTTGCGTTTTGGCCGGGACCCGGCGAAACAAAAATATCGAAAACAACCCCATGCACATTAGGCGAAGGCTTGTCTGGATTGGAGTTTTCGATTTTTAGAAATCAATTTGACCCATCGGGCAAAACAGTGGCACGATGGCATTGCGCAATTGCGCATCTGAGAATCCATCGTACAGCAGGCAACACGGAGAGATGGATTCTGGGTTCGCGCCAAGTGGCGCGCCCCGGATGACGACGGGTTACGAAAACGCGCAGCCGCCAGCCTTGCCCTCCGCCGTCTGATAGGCCACCATCCCTCCCGCGCCTCACCAACAAAACCAACAGCGCTGAGGAAACGCATGAGCAAGGCATCACGCTTCGACTATGGCTGGGTCGTGGTCGCTGCAGGCGCGCTGATGACCTGTGTGGGCTTCGGCACGATGCTGTCGCTGGCAGTGTTCCTGCAGCCGATTTCGGAAGCGATGGGCTGGTCGCGCGCCGGTGTATCGGCGGCGGCAACGCTGGATTTCCTCTGCATGGGATTTGCCGCGTTCCTGTGGGGCGCGCTGTCGGACCGGTTCGGCACGCGCATCGTGGTTCTCGCGGGAAGCGTTCTGCTGGGGCTCGGTCTCGTCACGGCGAGCCAGGCGACAAGCCTGTGGCAATTCCAGCTTTGCTTCGGCGTGCTGATCGGCATTGCCGCCGGCAGCTTCTACGCACCGATGATGGCGCTCGCGAGCGCGTGGATCGAGACAAACCGCAGCCTTGCGGTGGCGCTGGTTTCCGCCGGCATGGGCGTGTCGCCGGTGACGATCGCGCCGACTGCGAGCTGGCTGATCACGGCCTATGACTGGCGCACCGCGATGCTGGTGATCGGCATCGCTTCGTGGGCGCTGCTGATCCCGGCCTGCTTCCTGGTGCGTCCGGCGCCGGTGGCGGCGGGCGCCGCCACGGCAGACGCAACACCGGAGGTCGAGCTGACCGCGGCGCAGGCGCTGCGCACGCCGCAATTCATCGCGCTCGCGGCGGCGCATTTCGCCTGCTGCGCGGCGCATTCCGGCCCGATCTTCCACATGGTGGCCTATGCGATGGTGTGCGGCATCGCACCGCTCACGGCGGTGACGGTCTACAGCGTCGCCGGCGTCTCGGGCCTCGGCGGCCGCCTGCTGTTGGGCGCGCTGGCCGATCGCATCGGCGCGAAGCCCGTGCTTGTCGGCGGCCTGCTCGTGCAGGCGATGTGCATCGCGACCTATCTCGCAGTGGCGCAGCTCGGCGAATTCTACGCGCTCTCGGTGGTGTTCGGCCTCGCCTATGGCGGGGTGATGCCGCTGTATGCGGTGCTGGTCCGCGAATTCTTCGGCGCGCGCATCATGGGCACCGTGTTCGGCGCGGTGTCGGCCTTCGCCAGCCTCGGCATGGCGCTCGGACCGTGGGCCGGCGGGCTCGTGTTCGACAATTTCCAGCGCTACACATGGCTGCACGCCGGCTCCTTCGCGATCGGCCTCGCCGCCGTCGCGGTGGCGCTGAGCTTCCCGACGAAACGCAGGCCATCGCTCGACCTGGGCCGCGCTGCGGCCTGACACCTGCATATCGCTCTGCTCGGTAGCGTGCCGGCGCGGGCCCTCTACTCTCTTTGCGCGATCCTAGTTTCATCGGAGATCCGGTCACTTGGATGCAGCACGACGCGGTCTCCGGCAACGAGACCCGAGAGAACCTCCGCGAGGCGGTTGTTGCGGTGGCCGATCTGGACGAGAGTCGTCCGGGCCCGGCCGTTCTGGTCGACAAAAACGGCCCACTGATCGCCTCTCCGGAACAAAGCGCTTACCGGCACGGACAGGGCGTCCTGGGCGCTCCATGTCGTCACATGCACAACGACGCGGTAGTCGTGGCCAAGCGAGGCCCAATTCTCTGGCGGGTCGCTGAAATCGATGGTGACCCGGACCCGCTGTTCCTCGATACCCAGCGCCGAAACCTTCAGGAAGCCGGCGGGGTCGACACGGACCACCTTGCCCCTGATCGGCTGCCCGCCCCAGCCGTCGATCCGCACGGGCGCGCCAACCTTGATCTGCACGGCATCGATCGACAGCAGGTCAGCCACAACCTCCAGATCGAGCGGGTTGCCGATGTCGATCAACGACGTCCCGGGCAGAACCGTCGCCTCGCTGTCCTGGATAATCTTCAGCACCCGTCCGCTCGCCGGCGCGAGCACGCGGACGCAGCACATCGGCTCCGCTGACGGCGCGGCATTGGCAGGGTCCATCAGCCGCGCCGCAAGACTGGTGCGCACTGCGCGACGCATCTCGATCTGAGCCTTCGCACTAGCCAGGGCGGCTTCGTTGGTGGCGACCTCGAATTTCGCCTTGTCGAAGGCCTGAGCCGAGGTGGACTGCGTCCGCAGCAGCGTCTGCGCCCGCTGGAACTCGGTCCGGGAGAAGTCCAGCGCGGCCTCGATCCGCTTCACTTCGGCCTCCTGCTGCTGAATGGCCGCATCGGCAGCCAGCACCTCGGCCTGAAGCTGGTCGCGCGAGCGCACGTCGATGAATCCCGGCAGCGTCGGCTGCATGAGAGCGACGACGGTCTGGTTGGCGGACACCTCGTCGCCGACGTGAAGCGAAGGTCCCTGCTCGCCGAGCGGATGCGAAATCCTGAGGACCTTTCCAGCGATGGGCGCCGAGACCGTGTAGACGTGGCGAACATGCGTCTTGCCGTCATCGTCCGCGGTAACTTCGATCGGACCCTTGGCCAGGGTTGCGAGATCGACCAGAACCGGGCGCGGCCAAGCAAACCAGGCCAGCCCGCTCGCGATGGCGGCTAGAAGCGCAGCGCCGATGAAACGTTTGGTCCAGTTGGCCGACATGGCTAGTCTCGCGTCTTGAGGACCGCGACGAGGTCCAGTTTGTCGATGCGTTCGCGGATGACCGCGGCGGAGGCGACGGCAGCCAGCACCACGACGGAAGTCGCGATGACGTAGGTGGAATGCTCGACGACGAGGCGGACACGCATCAGCTCGCCGGCCAGATTGGACTTCATCACCCATGCAAGCCCATAGCCCATCACCCAGCCCGGCGGCTGCGCTATCAGGGTGAGGATGGCGAGTTCGAGCAGGAGGATGCGCAGCACCTCGCCGCGCGTGAAGCCAAGCACGCGCAGGCTCGCCAGCTCGCGCGCCCGTTCGGACAGTGAGATTCGGGCGTTGTTGTAGACCACGCCAAACGCGATCACGGCGGCGAGACCGGTGTAGATGCTCGCCATTGTGGTGACGAGCAGTGCGACCGTATTGCGGAAGTTCGCGAGCGAGACACGCTGCAGCGCCACGCCGCCAACCGTCGGCATGGACTTCACCGCCGCGTAGAAATCCTCCCTCCGGCTCTCGTCGAGGCTGAGGTTCACACTGCTCACGACCGGCGCTTCACGCATCAGCTTGCGGAGCGCCCCAATCTCCATCATCCCCCTGATGCCGAAATAATCCTCGACCGTCGCCACGACCGGCGTCGTGACCGTGCGACGGGTACCCTCCAGCATATCGAGTTCGACGGTGTCACCGGCGCGGACGCCGAGGATCTGAGCTAGCATGCCGGACAGCGCAAGGCCCGTCTCGGGCAGCGCGACCGGATGAAGGTCGGCGTCGATGATACGCCGCAAGTCTGCATCGGCGGGCCGGCCGCTGATCATGATCCGGCGTTCGACGTTGCCGTGGCGAATCCGGACGGGCACCTCTCGGAACGGTTCGGCCGAGAGAACGCCCGGCAGTCGGCTCACCTGCTCCACCACGTTCGCGATGCGCTTCTCGGCAAAGCCGATGGTCGCATCCTGCCGGTCGGCGAGGAAGTAGGTTACGTCGATCAGGTGCTCCATCGAGTCCCGCGTGAACAACGAGACGACCAGGATGGCCGTGGCCAGCGCCATGCCAAGCGCCGTGAACGCGGCGCGCGCAGGATGCCGCGCGATGTTGCGTATCATCATGAGCGTCGGCTGCGATACGATCTGGTCGAGCTGAATGCTTGCCGGCAACAGCCGCCGATAGACCGGTGGCGCGGGCGGTTGCATTGCAACGGCCGGCGGCAGCTTGACCACGTCCCGCAGCGCCCGCAGCGCGCCGATGGCAGCGGCAGCCGCGCTGAGCGCGCCGGCGGTGACGTACAGATCCGGCGCCTTCGCGAATACCAGGAACGGAAAGTGGAAGAAGTCGCCGAACAGGGCGGTGACGCGCAATCCGAGCCAGGTGCCGGCGACGCCGCCCAGGAGAATTCCGGTCGCAACGATCAATGCCACGAACTTCAGATAATGCAGCACGACGCTGCGGTCCGAATAGCCGAGCGCCTTGAAGAGGCCGATCTGTTCGCGCTCGAGCGCGACCAGCCGGGTCAAAGTGAGGTTGACCAAGAACGCGGCCACCAGCAGAAAGATCGGTGGCAACGTGCGGCTCATGTTGTTGAGCATGTCGAGTTCATGATCGAGCCAGGCGTGCGAGGTCTGGTCCTTCCGCCCATGCGCCGCCTGCCCGCCATACGGGTCGAGCAACGCGTCGACCCGCGCGATCACGTCGCGCTCCGACGCCCCAGGCTGCAGCTTGACTGACACCGCCGAGAATGCGCCATCGAGATCATAGACACTGGCGAGCGACTTCTCCGACATCCAGACGATGGCGTAGCGGCGATCGTCCGGCATCAGATCGCCAGGGCCGACGGTGTAGACGAATTCGGGTGACAACGCGGTGCCGACAATCACGAGTTCGCGCTTCTTGCCATTCAGGATGGCCGAGAACCGCGCCCCTTCCGAGAAGCCGTGAGCCCGGGCGAACGGCTCGTTGACGACCACCTCCTCCGTCCGTCCCGACTCCGGGAACCGTCCGGACCGCATGTAGAGCCGGTTCAGATGCGCTTCGCCGTTGTCGGGCAGCGAGACGAACTGCGCGCTGGCCGGCTCCGAGAAGCCGGGAATGTCCAGCAGCGCCGGCTTAGCGATACGAGCATCGACGGCGGCGACGCCGGGGATCTCGCCGATCCTACCGGTGAGCGCCTTGGGCGCGCGCTTCGCTTGAGCGAACACGTCGGCGAAGCCGTAACGTTCGTAGTATGCGATCCGGGTTTCCTCGAGCGAGCGATGGGAGCCGACCGCGAGCACCAGCGTCGCAACGCCGCCGCCGACGACCAGCGCGACGGCGAGCACCTGCGCCCAGAGCCTTCTGACGTCGCGAAACAGCTTGATATCGAGCACCGTCATGGCCGTCACCAGGTGAGCTCGGCGGCTTGCCGCCGTCTCTCGTTGTTCTGAATCCGGGAGATCCGGCCGTCAGCGAAGAACAGCACCCGGTCGGCAACCTCCTGAATGCTGGCGTTGTGCGTGATGATGATAGTGGTGGTGCCGAGCTGCCTGTTCACCCCGAGCAGCGCTTCGATGACCCGAATGCCGGTCTTCGAGTCCAGCGCCCCGGTCGGCTCGTCGCACAGCAGCACGGCCGGTCGCTTCGCGATGGCGCGGGCAATTGCGACGCGCTGCTGCTCGCCGCCGGAGAGCTGGGCGGGGAAGTGATGCATCCGCTCTTCCAGTCCAACCAGTGCGAGGGCCTCGTCGGGCCGCATCGGGTCCTGGGCGACTTCGGTCACCAGCGCAACGTTTTCATAGGCCGTAAGGCTCGGCACCAGATTGTAGAACTGGAAGACGAAGCCGATATGGTCCCGGCGATACCTGGTCAGTTCGCGATCTCCGAGATCCGTCAGGTCGAGATCGCGGAAGAACAGCCTGCCGCTGGTCGGGCGGTCGAGACCACCCATGATGTTGAGCAACGTGGTCTTGCCGCTGCCGGAGGGGCCGAGCAGCACGACCACTTCCCTCTCGGCGATTTCGAGGCCGACATCGTTGAGGGCGTGAACCATCACCTCGCCGGAGACGTAGGTCTTGGTCAGGACTTTCGCGGTGAAGACAGGCTCGCTCATCGACGTCCTTTCGAGCCTCCATCGTCATCCGACGGAATCTTCCTCCCCAAAGTCAGCCGAGACGATAGCCGCCGGAAGAGCCGCGGCCGAACAGCCGACGGGGATGGGGTAGGAAGGCCGGGACTTCCGAAGCGTACTTCGCGTAGGCCTCGCCGAATTCGGCCCGGGCGTCCCGCTCCTCGTCTCGCGCGAGCTTGACGTACATCACGGTCAGGACGGGAAACATCGCCAGCGTGAGGATGGTCGGCCACTGCAACAGGAAGCCGAACATCACCAGCACGAAGCCGACATATTGCGGATGCCGCACGTAGCTGTAGGGGCCGGACGTCGCGAGGCTTCGGGTCTGCTGCGCGTCGTACAGCACCCGCCAGGCGGCAGAGATCAGGATGAACCCCGCACCGATGAAGATGAAGCTCAGGACGTGGAACGGTCCCGCGTGCGGATTGGTTTTCCAGCCGAACATCATCTCAAGCAGGTGGCCGGCATCATGCGAGAACCAGTCGACATTCGGGTAGCGCGACTGCAGCCAGCCCGACAGGAAATAGATGGTGAGCGGGAAACCGTACATCTCGACGAACAGCGCAACCAGAAACGCGCTGAACGCGCCGAACGAGCGCCAGTCGCGGGGCGTCTGCGGCTTGAAGAAGCTGTAGGCGAACAGGATGAACACCGCCGAATTGACGATGACGAGGCTCCAGAGACCGTAAGCTGGCGCGGTGTCGTGCATCACGCGCTCCCTCGATCGTTCGGCCGACCGCCATGATGGTGCCCGTGTCCGCCATGCATGAAGATATGCATCAGCGGACAGGCGAGGAGCGGCAGCCAGACCAGGAGCCCGAGCACATGGGCCCGATGCTCGGTGAACAGGAGCGCGCCGCCGATGACCAGGAACCCCGCCAGGACCAGCCCGGCCTTCGCCTTGGTGGACATGCCCTCCTGCGGGCGTTCGCCATACCCGAAATGGTTTTGGACGGTCATGATACGCTCCAGCGATCGATACAGCATAGGAGCACCGCTGCCGTCATTGTTGACGCAGATCAACGGCTCATCGGTCCTGAGGGGCGGCCATGACCGCGCCAGGGTTCCGATTTGCGATTTCTCAAGATGGACTTTTCGCAGCAGCTTATCGTGAGGCTTCCGCAACCAGGGAGAACGACCATGATCACCAAGAAGCTTCTCGCCGCCGTCGGCGTGGTTTCCCTGCTGGCTGTTCCGGCAATGGCCGATAGCACCGACAAGGAAAAGAACGGTCATCACTACAGCGGTGGCCCCAAGACCGAAGTACCGCATCACATGGGCAAGAAGACAACAAGCGGCTCCTCGGCGAAGACCAGTTCGGGCGGTCATCATTACACGGGCGGACCGAACACCTCGTCGCCGCATCACATGGGCGACAAGACAAAGTGAATCTGTCTAGCGCCGGCGTGTAATGGTCTCAGGCTGGCTGCGACACCAGCCGCCGCCAGAGAGCTAACACAGGCGACACTTTATGGTCCGGATCGCTTTCGGAGCGCAGCCGGCGGACGAGGCCGCACCGCTGCCGCCGCGGGCCCGGGATCACCGATCAATTCACCGCTCGCAGCGCGGCCGTGAAGGCGGCGAGATCGGTTCGTGCCGTCTCGTCCGGAGCCCATGTCGGAAGGTCAGCAAGCTGCTCGATCACGCGGGCCCGATCCTGCGGCAGCAGGAATCTCGCCCAGACCTCGCGCGTGTCGCGGATGGCGGCGGCGACCAGACGCGCGTTGGCGGATTTGCCCGCGCCCTGGATCGCCCCGCAGACGGTGCCCAGGATGAATTCGGCGGCACTGCGGCGGAAGCCCGTAAATCCCTCCTGGCGGATGCGGGTGCGCTGCTCCGGCGCAAGGCTCGCCATGAACAGCTCGCCCGCAACCGCTTCGCGCGCCATTCCGCGGATGACAAAGTTCATCGCCGCCGCGTACTGATCGCCATAATCGGTCATGTTGCGCTGAAGCGTCGCAAGATCGGGCTGCGCCCCCGGCTTCGAGCCATAGAGTGCGAACAGCTTGTAGGTCGCGTTGGCGGCGTCCATCCAGTCCATCAGCCAGCTCATGTCGCTCGCTTTCGCCGGCGGCAGCGCCCCCAGGGCCTCAACATCGAAGACGCGGCCGAGCAGCCCGGTGGTCTCCGGCCGGGTCAGGTCGGGTCGCTCCCCTTTTTTCGCAACGCCTTCGACGTAGACCCGGAACATCCGCGCGGCCTCGCCCGCGGCGGCGGCATCACGGGGCCCATCCTGCGCCAACGCCGGCGAAGCGAGCGCGAGCAGGACGATGAGGATTCTGACGATCGGCATGGGCAACCTCATCCGGCAAGATACGCGGTGCCGTTCGCGGCGATGGCGGTTGTTGGTCGCGAGGCGCGCCGCCGAGGTTCACGGCCGGTCCTTCTTGCGGCGGCGCGCGCGAAGAGGGCCGCAGCTTGATCCTCCCCGTCAAATAGACCACCATCCCGTCCTCACCGCTCACGACAGAGGGGGCGAGGAAACGCGAATGTCGGAGCTTCCCGGACCTGATCTCGTCGAACGTGCCCGCGCCATCGCGCCGCTGATGGCGCGCGAAGCGGACGAGATCGAGCGGACACGGCGGCTGACGCCCTCCGTGGTCGCGGCGCTGATTGAGAACGGATTCTATCGCGCCCTGCTGCCACAGAGCCTGGACGGAGCGGAAGTCCCCATCGAGATCTTCATGCAGATGCTGGAGGAGATCGCCAAGGCCGATGCCTCCACCGCATGGTGTCTCGGCCAGTGCAGCGTCTGCGCGATGATCGCGGCCTCGCTCGACCGCGATGCCGCGCAGGAGATCTTCAACACCGCGCCTGGAATCCTGGCGTGGGGCGCGATCGCGCACGAGGCGCGTGCAGTCGCGGGCGGTTACCGCGTCACGGCGCGGTGGGATTTTGCCTCCGGCTCCCGGCAGGCGAGCTGGCTGGGGGCGCATGTGCGCATCCTCAGCGCTGACGGGGCGTCGCGCAAAAATGCCGATGGCTCGCCGGAGGTGCGGACCATTCTGTTTCCTGCCGCAAGCGCGACGTTGCACGACGTCTGGCAGGCGATCGGGCTCGCCGGCACCGGCACCGATTCCTACGAGGTGAGCGACCTCTTCGTCCCCGAGCGCTTCACGGCGTTCCGCGACGTGCCGTCAGGCTTGCGCGAGACCGGCCCGCTCTACAGGATCGGCACCGGCTCTGCCTTCAGCCTCGGCTTTGCCGCGGTGTCGCTCGGCGTGGCACGCGCGACGCTGGATGCGGCGGTTGCGCTGGCGCGCGAAAAGCGCCCCTCGCTGACGGCCGGCGCGATGCGCGACAACGGGTCGGTCCAGGGCCTGATCGGCCGCACCGAAGGCGATTTGCGTGCCGCGCGCGCCTATCTCTATGCGACCGCGACTGCGATGTGGCGCGACCTCTGTGCGACCGGCGAATTCGGCGCAGCGCACCGCAGCGCGGTTCGCTTGGCCGCGACCTGGACCATTCATCAATCAACAAAGGTGGTCGACACCGCCTATCACATGGCCGGCGCGACCGCGGTGTTTCGCAGCAACCCCTTCGAGCGCCGGTTTCGCGACATGCACGCCATCGCCCAGCAGATCCAGGCGCGCGATAGCCATTACGAGGATGTGGGAAAGGCGATCGTGGCGGGAGGTTGAAGGCCAATCGCAACGACGGTGAGCTCCCTCGCCCCGCCCTTCGCGGGGAGAGGTTAAGTTCACGCCACCAGCGCGGCATCCTCGTCTGCGCCATCGATGCCGCGCTGCGCGGCCAGCAGGCTGATGATCTCGGCGTTGGGCCGGGCCTTGCTGAACAGGAAGCCCTGGCCTTCGTCGCAGCCCTCGGTGCGGAGGCAGCTGAGCTCGGCTTCGGTCTCGACGCCCTCGGCGGTGATGATGACCCCGAGGCCCTTGCCGAGGCTGACGATGGAGCGGATGATCGCCTGGGCCTCGCGGTTGGCCCCTAAATCGCGCACGAAGGACTGGTCGATCTTGATCTTGTCGAAGGGAAAGCTGCGCAGATAGCTGAGGCTGGAATAGCCGGTACCGAAATCATCCATCGAGATGCGCACCCCGAGCGCGCGCAAGGCATGCAGCGTCGCCAGCACCTGCGCGCTCTTCTCCAGCAGCAGCGTCTCGGTGATCTCGAGCTCGAGTCGGCGCGGCGGCAGGCCGGAATGCTTCAGCGCGTCCGTCACGATCGAAAGCAGATTGCCGCTGCGGAACTGCAGCGGCGACAGATTGACCGCGACGCGGACGTCGTCCGGCCAGGTCGCGGCGTCCAGGCACGCCCGGCGCAGCATCAGCCCGCCGAGCGGATTGATCAGGCCGGTGTCCTCGGCAACCGGAATGAACTCCGCCGGCGAGATCATGCCGCGCTCGGCATGCGGCCAGCGCACCAGCGCCTCGAAGCCGGTGATGCGGCCGCTCTGGAGGTCGATTAGCGGCTGGTAATAGGGGCGCAGCACGTCGTTCTGGATCGCGTCGCGCAGCTCGACCTCGATCTTGCGGCGGCTCTGCGCTTTCGCATCGAGCGCGGCCTCGAAGAAGGCGAAGGTGCCGCGCGCGTCCAGCTTGGCGCGCGACAGCGCCATGTCGGCGCTCTTGAGCAGCTTTTCGGAATCATCGCCGTCGCCCGGCGCCATGGCAATGCCGATCGAGGCGCCGATCACCACGGAATGGCCGTCCAGCAGATAGGGATCGGCGATCGCCGCAAGCAGACGTTTGGCCAGCATCACCGCGTCCTCGGGACGCGCCAGGCCGCTCTGCACGATCGCGAACTCGTCGGAATTGAGCCGCGCCAGCGCGTCTTCCTCGCGCAAAGTCGAGCGCAGCCGCTTGGCGACGCCGCGCAGGAGCTTGTCGCCGACCGCATGTCCGAGCGTGTCGTTGACCGACTTGAAACTGTCGAGCCCCAGCATCAGCAGCGCGACCTTGTCGGTGCTGCGCCGCGTATGCAGCAGCATCTCGTCGACCTGCTGGCGCAGCAGGCTGCGGTTGGGCAGGCCGGTCAACCCGTCGTGCTGGGCCATGAAGGCGAGCCGCGCCTCGGCGCGCTTGCGTTCGGTGATGTCCATCAGCGCGAGCAGCACCGCCGGCCGCTCGGCATAGGTCAATTCGCGGAAATAGATCGCAAGGTCGATCAGCGCACCGTCGGCCTTGACGTGCTTCCAGGTGCGGCCGGCCTGCTCCTCGCCGGTCGGGTCGGCGGTCCAGGGCGGCTCGCTGTCGAAGGCCTGCAGGGAGCGGATCTTCAGTCGCTCGAACTCGGCGCGGCTGTAGCCGTAATGCGCGACCGCGGCGTCGTTGACGCCGAGGATGCACTCGTCGTCCAGCGCGCAGACGATCATGGGCACGGGATTGCCGTCGAACAGCAGGCGGAACGAGGCCTCGCGCTGCTTCAGCTCGGTGATGTCGACGCGCAGGCCGACGACGCCGCCATCGTCGGTCAGGCGCTCGTCGATCAGGATGACGCGGCCGTCCGACAGCTTCTGCTCGTGGCGCGCGCCGGGCTGGTAGAGCCTTTGCAGCCGCTCGGCGATCCACTCGTCCTCATGGCCGATGGCCTCGGGGTAATCGCCGCGGGCAACGCCGATGCGCAGCGTGTCTTCGAGACGCGCGCCCTCTTCGAACAGATCGGCGGTCTTGCTGTAGATCTCGGCGTATTTCTTGTTCCAGAGGACGTAGCGGCCCTCGGCATCGAGAAACACGATGCCCTGCGGCAGGATGTCGACGGCCTGGCGCAGACGCTCATGGGATTTGCGCGCGTCCGCGATCGCAGCTTCCGCCTCGGCGCGGCTGCGCAGGACTTCATCGCGTTCCGAAAGAGCTCGCGGCGCGCGCGCGAAGCGTCGCTTGCGCGGCGATTGGCCAGCCCGGGCAAGCACGCTTTGCTTTCGTTTCCTTGTTTTTCGAGACCCCAAACCCAACTTCACTCGTCCCAGTCGCGCCCTGTGGCCGCAAGTCTTTGGACACAAGTCTTGGGGCAAGTGTCTGAAAAAAAAGTAATCTTGGGTGCCCGCGCCAGCCACGGCACCGCCTTGCGAGTACCGAGAGCCCGGCTCTGGTGCCTGTTTACGAGGCGCAAGCAGGCCGAGCGGCGCACCAGACCTGAGTCTTGGTCGCAATCGAAGAGAGCGGTGGTGCAAAAACGCGCGCTCTCCATGAATCAATTCCGGGCGCGGGTCCGATTGCATACGGGATGGAAACGAACCCGGTTCCGCGCACGAATTTTGGTCAATGCAGGATACGGTTATTGCACCATTAAGAATCCGGCTGGCCCCGCGAAAAAACTACGACTTTTGGACAACCTTGTTGGATATGACATCGTCATGCCCGGACGCGCCTTCGCGCGGGGGCTGCGGCCGTCAAGACGCCGTGAGGTCGTCCGCCGCAGCACAGCCCGATTCTTACCCCCGACGCCGTGTTGGGTTATAAGGGCTGCGCATGAGTCCCCGCCGCTTCGCCCCTCTCCTGCTCGTCATGACGCTCCTGGCCGCCGGCGGCGCGCTGGCCCAGGACAAGGGCAGCGTCAACCCGAAGCCGCTGCCGCCGCTCGCCAATCCCAACGACCCCGATCTCGCCGCCAAGGAGCTGTTCGCGCGCAAGCTGCTGCCGGCGAAGGGGGCGGCCCATGTCATCGGCTCCTACACCAAGGGCTGCATCGGCGGCGCGGAGCAGATGCCGCTCAACGGCGACAATTGGCAGGTGATGCGGCTGTCGCGCAACCGCAGCTATGGCCACCCCGAGATGATCGCGCTGATCAAGCGGCTGGCGGCCAAAGCGCGCAAGGACGCGGGATGGCCGGGCATCCTGGTCGGCGACATCGCCCAGCCGCGCGGCGGCCCGGCACTGTCGGGCCATGCCAGCCACCAGATCGGTCTCGATGCCGACATCTGGCTGACGCCGATGCCGGACCGCCGCCTCTCGCGCGAGGAGCGCGAGGACATGTCGGCTGTGATGATGGTGCGCCACGACCGGCTCGACGTCGATCCAAAAGTGTTCACACCTGGCCATGTGCTGGTGCTGCGCGACGCGGCGCGGGAGCCGGCGGTGCAGCGCATCTTCGTCAACGCCGCGATCAAGAAGGCGCTGTGCCGCGAGGCCAAGGGCGACCGCGCCTGGCTGTCGAAGATCCGGCCCTGGTGGGGCCACGACTACCACTTCCACATCCGCATGCACTGCCCGCCAGGCGCCGGCGAATGCGAGGGCCAGCCGTCACAGGCCGAGGACGAAGGCTGCAAGCCCGCTGATCTCGCTTATTGGTTCTCCGACGCGGTGCTGCACCCCAAGCCGCCGCCGGAGCCGCCAAAGCCGAAACCGCCGATGACGCTGGCGCAGATGCCGGCGGCGTGCAAAGCGGTGCTGCACGCGGCGGATGCGAAGCCGTAAGGTACGCTGTCGCCCCACCCACCACTGTCGTCCCGGGGCGCGAAGCGAGCCCGGGATCCATAACCACAGGCCGTGGTTATAGCGGGAGATTGTCACTCCGAGTCTTCGCCAAATGCAATCCTGTGGCTATGGATCCCGGGCTCGCGCTACGCGCGCCCCGGGATGACGAACTCGTTGGTTGGTTCGTGTCGCGACAATGCGCTACGGTCGCCTCGCCGCTCAGCCGTAAGCCGCGGCATCCCGGGACGCGCCTCCCTTATCAACAAGACCTGACCGCAAGCCTCGCACTGGTCGCGTGGCCAATGATGGGATTTCACATGCGCGTCCTCGCCTTCCTCGCTGCGCTCTCGTTCAGCGCAACCTCCGCCCTCGCCGCTGAAGAGCCCAGCGGCTGCGACAAGTTCAAATGGCCGATCGAGCGGGAGCGCGCTGCGCTCACCGCGCCGGACCGCGCGACGCTCGCATCGGGCAGCGAGCAGGCGAGCTTGCCGTCCTCGGCCATCACGCTGGGGCTGGCGGCCTCGAGCGAGGCAAAACTGCCGACGCCGCCGGAGCGAGCGCCCACGGACGGCACTTTTGCCGGCTTCACGAGCATCAAGTCCGCCAAGCCCGGGCTCTACACGATCAGCCTGTCCACCGGTGCCTGGATCGACGTGGTCCAGGATGGGCATGTCCTGAAGCCCTTGGTCTTCAGCGGCGCGACCGATTGCGGCGGCATTCGCAAGACCGTGAAATATGAGCTGTCGGCGCAGCCTTTCGTACTCCAAATCAGCGGCGCCAAGGAGGATGCGGTCGCGATCGCGATCCTCCCGGTTCAATAGCGCTGTTTGCCGGACAAACGGCCACCCTTTGACCTGCGGCGCCAGCCTGCTATCTTCGCAATTGCGATATCCCTGCCGGCCGTAAGCCGCAGCCGGGCCCCGTGGAGCAGCGCTTCCACCCGTCGCGACCTGACCCACCAACGCCAGACCTGTGCGTGCATCTTGCGCGCGCGGACTCGCACGGAGCGCTCCCCATGTTACGTATTTCGGGATTTTTCACCGCCCTCGTGATCTTCGTGGGCGCAAGCCTTTCGCCGGCCGCCGCCGAGGACAAGACCATCACCGTGTTCGCCGCGGCCTCGATGAAGAACGCGCTCGACGAGATCGACGCCGCCTACACCGCCAAGACCGGCGTCAAGTTCTCGGTCAGCTATGCCGCAAGCTCGGTGCTGGCGCGGCAGATCGAGCAGGGCGCGCCGGCCGATGTGTTCGTCTCCGCCGACACCGACTGGATGGATTACGCGATCTCCAGGAAGACCATCAACGAGTCCTCCAGAGTCAATCTGCTCGGCAACAGCATCGTGCTGATCGCACCGAAGGATTCCAGGATCGACAACGTCACCATCACGCAAGGTTTCGACCTTGCCAAGCTCGCCGGCGACGGCAGGATCGCGACCGGCGACGTCAAGTCGGTGCCGGCAGGCAAATACGCCAAGGCCGCGCTCGAGAAGCTCGGCGCATGGCAGGCCGCAGAGCCGAAATTCGCGATGGCCGAGAGCGTGCGCGCCGCGCTGACGCTGGTGGCGCGCGGCGAGGCCAACCTCGGCATCGTCTATGCCACCGACGCCAAGGTTGAGCCCGGCGTCAAGATCGTCGGCACCTTCCCTGCGGAGTCGCATCCCGCGATCGTCTATCCGGTCGCCGCGACCATGACGGCGAAGGACGGGACCAGCGGCTATCTCACCTTCCTGCGCTCCTCGGCCGCCAAGACCATTCTGGAAAAATACGGCTTCAAGTTCCTCGTCAGCCCGACAATCTGATATTCACCATTTGATGTTCGACATCTCTCCCGCCGAATGGACCGCGATCCTGCTCTCGCTCAGGGTCGCGATCATCGCAACGCTGGTCGCGACGCCATTCGGCGTCGCGCTGGCGTGGCTGCTGGCGCGGCGCGACTTCTGGGGCAAGTCGATGCTCGACGCGGTGGTGCACCTGCCGCTGGTGCTGCCGCCTGTCGTCACCGGCTATCTGCTCTTGCTGACGTTCGGCCGCCGCGGCCTCGTCGGCGGCTTCCTCGCCGAACATCTCGGCATCGTCTTCTCGTTCCGCTGGACCGGCGCGGCGCTGGCCTGCGGCGTGATGTCGTTTCCGCTGCTGGTGCGGCCGATGCGGCTGTCGATCGAGGCGATCGACCGCCGGCTCGAGCAGGCCGCCGAGACGCTCGGCGCCGCGCCCTGGAAAGTGTTCTTCACGGTGACGCTGCCGCTGGCCCTGCCGGGCGTGCTCGCCGGCATGGTGCTCGGCTTTGCCAAGGCGATCGGCGAGTTCGGCGCCACCATCACCTTCGTCTCCAACATTCCCGGCGAGACCCAGACGATTTCCTCGGCGATCTATTCGCTGATCCAGACGTCGGACGGTGACGCCGCGGCCGGCCGGCTCGTGATCGTCTCGATCGTGCTGGCGCTGGGCGCACTGATCGCCGCCGAATGGTTCGCTCGCCGCGCTACGCAGCGCCTGCACGGGAATTGACCATGCTGCGCGTCGATGTCGAAAAGCAACTCGGTGAATTCTCGCTCTCCGCATCCTTCACCGGCGAAGGCCGCGTCATCGGCCTGTTCGGCGCCTCGGGCGCCGGCAAGACGTCACTGGTCAACATGATCGCGGGGCTGCTGCGGCCCGACCGCGGCACCATCGTGCTCGACGGCGAAACCGTCGACGACACCGCGGCCGGCATCCATGTCCCGGCCTGGCGCCGCCGCATCGGCTATGTGTTCCAGGATGCGCGGCTGTTCCCGCATCTCAACGTCGCGCAGAATCTCGACTATGGACGGCAGATGAACCGCTTGGCGCCGGATCCGGCGCAGCACAAGCGCGTCATCGACCTGCTCGATATCGGCACCCTGCTCGGCCGCCGCCCTGGAAAGCTCTCCGGCGGTGAGCGCCAACGCGTCGCGCTCGGACGCGCGCTGCTCTCAAGGCCGCGCCTGCTGCTGCTCGACGAGCCGCTCGGCGCGCTCGACGAGGGCCGCAAGCTCGAGATCCTGCCCTATCTGGTGCGGCTGCGCGACGAGGCCAACGTGCCGATGGTCTATGTCAGCCACGACGCCGCCGAGCTGCGCCAGCTCGCGACGCAGATCGTGATGCTGAAACAGGGGCGGGTCACGAGTTTTGGCGGGGTGAAGGTGCTGGCATGAGGGGCATGCAGCGCTTGTTTGGGCTACGCTGGCGCAACACCCACCGCCGTCGTCCCGGCGAACGCCGGGACCCATACCGCGTGATCTGCCGAAGGATTGTGGTGCAAATACCGGCGAAGAAAGAGTAACTGCGAGCCTTCGCCAAATTCCTCCCTGTGGTTATGGGTCCCGGCGTTCGCCGGGACGACACGGGAGATTGTTGATCCGCCGGCAGCTCGCTTAGACCCCTGCCACCGACGTCCATACCTCCGCGAGCTTCTTTCGCAGCGCCTGTGCGCGCGTCAGCGGCGGTGGCGTCTCGTCTTCTTCCGGCAGGCGCAGGCCGACGACATTGACGCGGCCGCCGGAGATGCTGCGCGCGACCAGAACGATCTCGTCCAGCGGCAGCTCGGCGCCCTCTTTCGGGGCGCGGTCGAGATGGACGTCGAAATAATCGGCCAGCGTCAGCTTGCCCTCGTCCTCGCCGACCTTGACGCCGTAGATCTCGGCGAGTTCGGCCAATGTGTGCTCGCCGGAGACCATGAAGTCGCCGAGCAGATGCGGATCGGGCGCCGAGCCCGGCTGCATGTCGACGAAGAAGCGGTCGAGCGACTCGGCCTTTTCCGGCGGCGCCAGCAAATAGATGTAGTCGCCGGGCGCGATCGGGTCGGCTTCCGTCGGTGTCAAAATGTTCTCGTTGCGGATCACCAGCGTCGGCTTGGACCAGGACGGGATCAGGCCGCGGCGGAAATACAGGCTCTTGGGCCGCACCGGATAGCCGACCAGCTGCTGCTCGAGCTGCCCGGGCAGATCCAGCTCGACACGGCGCGGACCGCGCTCGGCGCGCGGCAGAGCGACATGCAGCTTGCGCGCGGCGGGTGCCAACGTCCAGCCTTGCAGCAACAGCGAGATGATGACGACGACGAAGGCGACGTCGAAATAGAGATAGGCCTTGGACAGGCCGACCAGCATCGGGATCGAGGCCAGGAAGATCGCGACGGCACCGCGCAGGCCGGTCCAGGCGATGAAGATCTTTTCGCGCCAGTTGAAGCGGAACGGCGCCAGGCACACGAATACCGCGATCGGCCGCGCCACCAGCATCAGCACGAAGGCGACCCCGACCGCCGGCAGCACGCTGGCCCCTAACCGGCTCGGCGAGACCAGGAGGCCGAGCAGCACGAACATCACGATCTGCGCCAGCCAGGTCGCCGCATCGAGGAAAGCCACTACCGAATTGTGCGCGCGGGTCGGCCGGTTGCCGATGATGATGCCGGCCAGATAGACCGCGAGGAAGCCGGAGGCGTGCATGATCTGCGAGCCGCCGAAGATCACCAGCGCAGCCGTGGTCACGAACGGCGCGTGCAGGCCCTGCGGCAGCGCGACCTTGTTGAGCGCGATGACGACGAGCCGTCCGCCGAAGACGCCGACCAGGGCGCCCAGCACCGCTTCCTGAATGAACTCCATCGCCACATGGCTTGCGGAGCTCGATCCCAGCGAGATGTATTCGACCAGCATCAAAGTGAGGAAGATCGCGAAAGGGTCGTTGGTGCCGGATTCGGCCTCCAGCGTCGCGCCGACGCGCGGGCGCAGACGCAGGCCCTGGGTGTGCACCAGCAGGAAGACGGCGGCGGCGTCGGTCGAGGCGACCACGGCGCCGACCAGCAGCGACTCCGTCCAGTTGAGGTCGAGCGCGTATTTAGCGAACGGCGCCGTGATCAGCGCGGTCAGGAGCACGCCGACGGTCGCGAGTACCACGGACGGCGCGAGCACGGTACGGATGCTGGCAAAGCGCGTCCGCAGGCCACCGTCGAACAGGATCAGGGCCAGCGCCACAGAGCCGACCAGATAGGTGGTGCGGACGTCGTCGAACTGGAGCCGGCCGGGGCCGGAATCGCCCGCGAGCATGCCGATCACAAGGAAGACGAGCAGCAAGGGCGCTCCGAAGCGCAGCGCAAGCAGGCTCGACAGGATACCGGCCATCACGAGGACGGAGCCGAGCAATATGGCGATGCTGACGGAGTCGAGAGAGGCCATCCACCTTCCGGTTCAAAACAGCTGGAAGGGCATCCATATCGTCGCGGCCCTGGCACGCCAACCCATTTCTCCCGCTCGCGGCAATCTGCCCGCATTTTACGGCCTTAACGCCCATCACATGCCGGTGTATCGATGGCCCGGCCGCGCCCTTTGTGGGATTCTGCGGCTCCCTCGAATCAATTCCTCCCCGCTTGCCGACGAGACCGATGGACATGGACCTCAAGGACTTCATGGAGTTCGTGCAGACCACCGCGCGCAGCGTCGGGGCGGAAATCTCCTCGCCCTGGTTCTACCTGCAATTCGGTCTCATCCTGGCCGCAGCCGGTATCGCCTATGCCGCGGAGACCGCGATCCGCAACCGGGTCGACATGACCGCGCTGACGATGCGCTGGCCGCTGCCGCTCCGGCACTTCGCCCGGGTGATGCTCTCCAGCGCCTCGACGGCAGTGTTCACTTTGCTCGTGATCGTCTCGCGCGTGGTGATGTACCACGCGACCTGGCCGAGCCGCTCCTATCTGCTGATGGTCGCCGCCAAGCTGGGCTTCGCCTGGCTCGTGATCCGGCTGGTGACCTCTGTGCTGCGCAATGCCTTCATCGTCCGCCTGGTGTCGATCACGGCGTGGCTTCTCGCCGCGCTCTCGATCCTCGGCCAGCTCGATACGACGGTCGACCTGCTCGATTCCTACGCGATCGTGCTCGGTGGTCTCAGGCTGACCCCGCTGCTGGTCCTCAAGGCCGGCGCGCTCCTGCTGATCGCGCTGTGGCTCACCAACATCGCGAGCAATTTTGCCGAGAGCCGGATCAACGCAACCACCGACCTGACGCCGTCGGTGCAGGTGCTGCTGGTCAAGATCATCCGCATCGGGCTTCTTGCCATCGCAATCGTCATTGCGCTCGGCGCGGTCGGCATCGACCTGTCGGCGCTCGCGGTGTTCTCCGGCGCGGTCGGCGTCGGCATCGGTATCGGCCTGCAGAAGATCGTGGCCAACTTCATCTCGGGCATCATCCTGCTCGCCGACAAGTCGGTGAAGCCCGGCGATCTCGTCACCATCGGCGACAATACCGGCCGCATCAGCGCGATGAAGACGCGTTATATTTCCGTCGCCGCCGGCGACGGCCGCGAGTTCCTGGTGCCGAACGAGGATCTGGTGACGCAGAAGGTCGTCAACTGGACCTATACCGACAAGAACACGCTGGTGAAGATCGCCTTCGGGACCAATTACGACGCCGACCCCCGCCTGGTCACCAAGCTCGCCGCCGAGACCGCCGCGGCCCATCCGCGCGCGACCAAGGGCAAGCCGCCGAACTCCATCCTGACCGAGTTCGCGGAAGCCGGGATGAAATTCTCGCTGACCTTCTGGATTGCGGACCCCGACGGCATGGACAACGTCAAGAGCGACGTGATGCTGGCACTGTGGGACGCTTTCAAGCGCGAGGGCATCCGGGTTCCCTACCCCGTCCGCGAAATCCGCGTCCGCGGCGGCGCGCTGCCGGTGGAAACCACCGTAGAAGTCCCGAATTAGGCCCGCTTTCGGGCGCAAGAGGCGGCAAGATCCTTGTTTTGACGCGTTTTCTTCACACGAACCGGTAGCCACGTCGCTCGAAAACGCGCTCCCTTGGCTTGCACGAAGGCCCGCAATCATTAAATTGGGGCCTGAAATCAAGCCTTTCCGCCGATATCGAGATCAGCCCCGAAAAGACCTGACACGCATGAGCTACGTCGAAGCCTCCGATACCTCGCTGCGCAAGACCGGACAGATCAAGCTGCATGGGCCGAGCGCCTTTGCCGGCATGCGCAAAGCGGGCGCGCTGGTGGCGAAGTGCCTCGACGAGCTCACCGACATCGTCGGGCCCGGCGTGCCGACCGAGCGCATCGACGAATTCGTCCGCGACTTCGCCTTCAGCAACAATGCCTATCCGGCGACGCTGATGTATCGCGGCTATCGCTACTCGACCTGCACCTCGCTCAACCACGTGGTCTGCCACGGCATGCCCGGCGACCGTCCGCTGAAGGAAGGCGACATCGTCAACATCGACGTCACCTTCATCGTCGACGGCTGGTATGGCGATTCCAGCCGGATGTATGCGGTCGGCCCGATCGCCCGCAAGGCCGAGCGGCTGATCGAGGTAACCTATGAAGCGATGATGCGCGGCATCGCCGCCGTGAAGCCCGGCGCCACCACCGGCGACATCGGCTACGCCATCCAGAGCTTCGTCGAGCCGCAGGGCATGAGCGTGGTGCGCGATTTCTGCGGCCACGGTCTGGGCCGCATGTTCCATGACGAGCCGAACATCATTCATATCGGCCGGCCCGGCGAAGGCGTGCAGCTCAAGCCTGGCATGTTCTTCACCATCGAGCCGATGATCAATCTCGGCAAGCCGCATGTGAAGATCCTGTCCGACGGCTGGACTGCCGTCACCCGCGACCGCTCGCTGTCGGCACAGTTCGAGCATTCGGTCGGCGTCACCGCTGATGGCGTCGAGATCTTCACGCTGTCGGAGCGGCACGGCGAGAAGCAGATCGGGTGAGCTTTCGGGACGTGCCTGCTGGGCAATTACCGATCGGCGCGCCGGCGCGCAATTGACGGTTGCAAAAACGGAGGTCCCCGGCGATGCTGGCGGCCGATGCCCGCCAAGCCGGACCAGGACAAGAGCAAGCTTGAGGACGCGCCGCATTATCTCGGCCATCGCGAGCGGCTGCGCGAGCGCTTCTACAATGCCGGCGCGGATGCGCTGAGCGACTACGAACTCCTGGAGATGGCGCTGTTTCCGGCACTGCCGCGACGCGACACGAAACCTCTGGCCAAGGCGCTGATCAAGTCCTTCGGCTCGTTCGCCGAGGTCGTGCACGCGCCGGTGGCGCGCTTGCGCGAGGTTGACGGCATCGGCGAGGCCGCGATCAACCAGCTCAAGCTGATCGCGGCCGCCGCGAGCCGCGTAACCAAGGGCGAGGTCAACAGCCGCAACGCGCTGTCGTCCTGGAACGAGGTGATCGATTATTGCCGCTCCAGCATGGCTTTTGCCGACAAGGAGCAGTTTCGCCTGCTGTTTCTCGACAAGCGCAACCAGCTCATCGCCGACGAGGTGCAGCAGACCGGCACCGTGGACCACACCCCGGTCTATCCGCGCGAAGTGATCAAGCGCGCGCTGGAATTATCGGCGACCGCCTTAATCCTCGTGCACAACCATCCCTCCGGCGATCCCTCGCCCTCGCAGGCCGACATCCAGATGACCAAAGCGATCATCGACATCGCAAAGCCGCTGGGGATTGCCGTGCACGATCACATCATCGTTGGCAAGAGCGGGCATGCCAGCCTGCGCGGGATGCGGTTGATCTAGGGCAACGCGTGTCGGACCAGCCTTGCACCGGCTCTCAAAACCTGACCGTTAATCCGCCGCCCGCATAATAGCTTGTCTCGGCCTGGTATTTGACCCCCGCTGGCGTGCTCGCGCCTCCAAAGCCGAACGGAAGCACGACAGCCGGGGCTGAAACGCCAGGGACTTTGTTATCGTAGTTGAGGCCGCCAAAGGCCCGCAACGCCCAGCTCGGCGCCAGCTTGATGTTGACGCTGGCTTCGGCATTGGCAACGAATGCGGTGGTCGTTGCACTGGACGTTGTGGCAGAGAAGGTCGGGGCGAAAAAGGGCACCCCACCCACGAAGACGTTGACGGAGTCCGAGCCCGTCAGCGATACCCGCCGCATGGCGAGCCCGGCGTTGCCACCAGCCACAAATGTCAGCCAATCCGTCACAGGCACCGAACCAGACAGGCCGGCGCGGGCTCCCCAGTCCGTCCAATCGAGCTTGGTGTCCGCGTCATAGCGGACGGACGCAGTGCCGCCGAAAACGAGATTGGTTTCGGACAACGTCTGAGAGTTGCGGGACTTGCCGCCGAACACCGCAAGCGACGGCGTAATGGTGACGCCGCTCACCTTGAAATCTGTCGCGTACCGCCCGCTGACTTGCCAACTCGAATAGCTGGTACCGAGCGTGCTGGAAACGACACATGATGTGCCGGCGCCGCAAGCGACCGAGCCCGCGAAGTTTGTGATCCCGCCAACCTGCGGCAGCGAATATCCCGATCCCAGTGTCGACACAGCCGTAGCGGCTTGCGAGGCGGTCGCGTTGACATAGGACCCGCTGAACTCGATCCGCCCATTGGTGCCGATATTCGACAGAGATACACCGGGAGGCAAAACGAAGCCCAATCCGCCGGAGATGCCATATCCGGTTGCCCGCGGGTCATATGTATTTGCCGCGGATATCCCCGATCCCGGGGCGACCGGCAACAGACGAGTGCCGATATCATAGGTCGGCAGGCGGATCGACTGCGCTGAGCCGTCAGCCCAGAAGTAGACCCCGCCAGCCGTGCTCGCGGTGGCCACCCCCGGCGCCTTGATCGGAATATCTGCGGCAAGTACAGGCGCGGAAGTTGCCGCCACCAGTCCGGTTGCGATGATCGATAGCCGAATATGCCGATAAAGCACTGAAACCCCTCAGATGAACATGCCTTCGACGCCAAGGCATCATTTCGGCAAGATTCTAGGTGAGGTGCGGCGAGACTGTCGTCGCTTATGACGAACGGTGCTGTAGCGGTTTGCGTATTCTCGCCCCGCAATATCCATGAGCTGCACTGTTGAGGCTTCCGTGCAACATAACGGCGCGACACCGCACCGAAGTGCTCTTTTACGAACGGAATTATTGCTTTTCGCGAATAGCGCTTGGCACCAAGTTCCAATATGCTCGATGTCGCCAGCCCTCACTGCGGACTCCAATGTAAATGCAGAGAATCTCGTTTGACTCCGCCGATCTTCCCGGCGACGAGCGGCTGCGCAGAGATAGCTGGGTCGATTCACTGTCATCCGGTTACGTGCGTCTGCGCGCCGACGCCAGGCCCAACGTGCCCTTCGACGGCCAGCTCAAGATCATGCTGCTCGGCCAAGCCGCGATTGGTCGCATTTACGGGACCGTGCAGACCATTTCGCGCGGAGCCGCGGAAATCGCCATCGAGAACACCGACAATGCCGTGCTTCTGCTCAATAGCGGAACGGACGAAATGCTCGTTGAGCAAAGCGGCAAGAGCGTTGCCTGCACCGCCGGTGCTGCGGTGCTTATCGAACAGTGCGTGCCGTCGACCATCAATGTAAGTGCGCAGCATCACTGCAATTTCATGGCAATTCAATTGCCGCGCCAGCAGCTGCGTGGCCAGACGTGCAACGTCGAAGATCGATTCATGACGCCGATTCCGGCATCGGCTTCGGCGCCGGCGCTGGCATACGCTTACGTCGAGACGCTGCTGAAGCTATCCGGCGCCGCGGAGCAAGCCGATATCCCGCGTTTTGCCGCCGACCACATCGCCGATCTCGTCGTGGCTGCAGTGGCCCTCAAGACCTTGCATCAGGAGACACAGGCGCCGAGTTTGCGAGCGGCTCGTTTTGAGACCGTCCGGCGCGAGCTTGATCGCAATTTCATGATGCCCGGCTTTTCCTTGACGGCGCTCGCACGCCGCCTTCTGGTTTCGCCGCGCTATGTGCAGGCGCTCTTCTCCGAAGCCGGAACGTCGTTCACCGATGAACTGACCACTCGCCGCCTGATGCGGGCTCACGAGATGCTGGCGTCGCCGCACTACGCACATATGAAGGTCATGGACGTCGCCTACGAGTGTGGATTCCCGACAGTATCGCACTTTCATCGCATTTTCCGGCGCCACTTCGATGCGACACCAGGCGAAGTGCGCGACAGAGCGATCACATAAGTCGCGCTGGCCGGCTCAGTAGCAATACCTGTGATCGACCCGGACGTAGTAGCCGTCCGGCCTCTGCATGTAGCAGCCGCGCTGATAGGCGTAGTAGCCGGAGCGGCGGCGCTCGCCTTCGGAGGCGATCGCGGCGCCCGTGCCGGCACCGACGACGGCACCGATGGCAGCCCCCCTGCCTCCGCCGAGCGCACCACCGAGGATCGCCCCGCCGACGCCGCCGATGATCGCGCCGCCGATGGCATCCTGGGCCGCCGCCTCATGCGCCGGCACCGCCATCGCAACCGTCAGACAGGCCGCGATTCCAAAACTTCCAATGCGAAGACCTCGAAGCATGCTCGCCCTCCCTGTGGTGGAGGGAGTCATAGCCCCGGGCGAGGATTCGGGCCAGACAAATTGCCGGCACGGCGGCCCGCGATGGCCGGAGGCGCAGCGCGAAGACGGCTCAAACCGCGCCGCGTACGATGCACCGGCCGGCCGATTGGACGTCAAGCATCGACCCAGCGCTGCACGGCCTCGACGGTATCGGCGGGCGTGGTGTTGAAGCAGATCGCAGCGTCCGGCGCGAGGCGATGGACGAGGTTGAGCACCTTCTCGAACAGCACGAGGCGCTCCTTCGGCTCGCGCAGGCCGGCGCCGATCACGATGCAGTCGAAACGCTCGTCGCGCAGCGCCGCCGTGACGCCGGCTTCCGCGGTGGCGTCGAGATCGATCAGGCAGCTCGTGACCTCGAAGCCGAGATCGCGCAGGCGCAACAGCTGCGCATCGATGTAGGTTCGCACGAGCTCCGGCGTGAGCTGCGGGAATGCGCTGTAGTCGGCACTGCCGGGTTCGATGCCGATCGCGAGGACGCGTTTGGCCATGCCGGATCTCCCAACGAAATCGCCTCTTCCGTCAACGAGATGCCCGGTCTGCAGGTTCCGCCTCCGCGTGGCGCCATTCGGCGGCAGCGAATGTGGGCCCGCCTACTGACGCAGCATGATCAGGGGATCGGCGGTATCGGGGACGCGCCGCCACTGCGCATTGTCGTCGGCCTCGAACTGCCAGACGTTGCCCGACTTCGACATCAGGATGATCTGGCCGCGCTCGAGCCGCCATTGCGTCGGGTTGAACTGCGCGATGGCCGCGTCGCATTTCGGCTTGAGGAAGACCTGGAAATTGTCGGAGCCGGCTTCCGTATTGGTCAGCGTCAGCCCGCAGACCGGCTGGCCGTTGCCGCGCACCATCGCCCAGTCGCCGATCATCTGGTCCATCGACTTGGCCATCGAGCGCGCGGCGGCGAGATCCTGCAGGATGTAGACGCCCTCGCCCTGGCGCAGGCCTTCGAAGATGCCGGCCTCGACCTCGGTGAAGTCGATCACGGCTTCACCGGTCGCGTCCTGCAGGCGGACGATGTCGAGGCCCCTGACGCTCCAGGCGACGATGTCCTTGGTGAAGGGCAGCGCCGCCTTGCAGGCCGGCTCCAGCTCCAGCTTGAAGCCCTGCCCCGCGACGTCGCCTTTCATCGTGACGACGCAGGTCTTGCTGCGCTCGGTGGTCGAGAGCTCCCACTGCCCGAGCATCTCTTTCTTCAGGGTCGTCGTATCCTGCGCATGCGCCGGCCTCGTCTGAGCAACGCCGATCGCGGCCAAATGGGCCGCGACGGCGCCGATCGCGGCCAAATGGGCCGCGACGGCGGATGCAACGCCCCGAAGACTTCGCATCAGCGCCCCTTGAATGGCGTTTCGGCAACCGGCGTCAGCGGCGCCTTGCCCGAGAACCATGACTTGAGGTTGTCGACCACGAGCTGGTCCATCGCGTTGCGCGTCACCACCGAGGCCGAGCCGATATGCGGCAGCAGCACGACGTTCTGCATCGCCTTGAGCTCGTCCGGCACGGTCGGCTCGGCCGCGAACACGTCGAGGCCGGCGGCGAGGATGGTGCCCGACTTGAGGGCCTGCACAAGCGCCGGCTCGTCGACCACCGAGCCGCGCGCGACGTTGACCAGCACGCCGCGCGGGCCGAGCGCCTTGAACACCTCGGCATTGATCATCTTGTTGGTCGAGGCGCCGCCGGGCACGATCACCATCAGCGTATCCACCGCCTTCGCCATCTCGATCAGATCGGGATAGTGCTTGTAGGAGACGTCCTTGGACGGATTGCGCGAGTGGTAGACCACCGGCACCAGCGAGGCGTCGAGCCGGCGCGCGATGGCCTGGCCGATCCGGCCCATGCCGACGATGCCGACCTTGCGGTCGCGCAGCGAGCCGACGCTGAGCGGATAGTTCTGCGTCTGCCAGAGGCCGGAACGCACATACCGGTCGGCCTTGATGAACTCGCGCAAGGTGGAGATCAGCAGACCCATCGCGACGTCGGCGACCTCCTCGGTCAGCACGTCGGGCGTGTTGGTGACGATGATGTTGTGCTCGGCCGCGTATTTGGCGTCGATATGGTCGTAGCCGACGCCGAAGCTCGCCACCATCTCGATCTTGGGCAGTTGCGACAGCGACTCCTTGTCGGCACGGACGGTGTGATAGGTCACGGCGACGCCGCGGATTTTTTCGCGGATCGCCGGCGTCAGCCGCTCGAGGTCGCCGCGCGTCTCGGCCTTGTGCACGACGAAATGGTCGGAAAACCCGTTCTCGAGGATCGGCCGCACCGGCCCATAGATCAGAAGGTCGATCTTCTCGGACGAAATCGAACCGGCAGCCATCAGTTTTCCTTTCCAAGCGCGCTTTCATGCCAGCGCCGTAAAACGAGGTGGGAAACTACCGCCAGCACCCCATAGATGACAATCCCGGCCAGCGATAACAAAAGCAGCGCTGCGAACATGCGGGGTATGTTCAATCGATAGCCGGACTCGGCGATCCTGTAGGCGAGCCCCGAGCCGGCACCGGCTGTTCCCGCCGCGATCTCCGCCACGACCGCGCCGATCAGCGACAGGCCGCCGGCGATGCGCAAGCCGCCGAGAATGTAGGGCAACGCCGCGGGCAGCTTGAGAAAGCGCAGCGTCTGCGGCTTTGAGGCGCCATAGAGCTGGAACAGGCCGGCAAGGTTGCGATCGACCGAATTGAGCCCAAGGGTGGTGTTGGACAGCACCGGGAAAAAGGCGACGATGAAAGCACAAACCACCACCGCGGTCTGCTGCTCCAGGTAGATCAGGAGCAGCGGCGCGATCGCGATCACCGGGGTGACCTGGAGGACGATGGCATAGGGGAACAGCGAATATTCCACCCATTTCGACTGGTTAAACAACAGCGCCAGCGCGATGCCGCCGATGCTGGCCGCGGCAAAACCTTCGAGCGTGGTCAGAAGCGTGGTGGCGAGCGATTGTGACAGCACTGCCCAGTCCTTGATCAGCGTCAGGACGATGACGGAGGGCGCCGGCAGCACGTAAGGCGGGATGTCCTTGATGCGAACCAAGAGTTCCCAGGCGAGCATGCCGGCCGCGAACACGATGACGGGAAGCACGAAACGCATCGCGCGTTGTGCGCCTCGCGGTTTTGCAGTGACGGCCGCCTGCGCGCTCATAAGGTCGACTGCCCCGAATAAGACGGAGCCAGCGCAGCCGACACCTTCCGGCAATAATCGGAATAGGCGGCGGAGGTGCGAAACGCCTCGCCGCGCGGCTCGACCGTCTCGATGCGGATGTCGGCCTGGATGCGGCCGGGCCGCGCCGTCATGACCACTACGCGCTGCGACAGATAGACGGATTCGAACACCGAATGGGTGACGAAGATGACGGTCTTGCCGAGGCTGCGCCACAGCGCGAGCAGATCATTGTTGAGGCGGAAGCGCGTGATCTCGTCGAGCGCGGCGAACGGCTCGTCCATCAAAAGGATATCCGGATCGGTGACGAGCGCGCGCGCCAGCGACACCCGCATCTTCATGCCGCCGGAGAGCTCACGCGGAAAGGCATCGGCGAAATCGGCGAGCCCGACGCTGGCCAGCGCCGCGTCGGCACGCCCGCGCGCCTCCGCCTTCGGCACGCCCGCGAGCTTCAGCGGCAGCCGCACATTCTCGCGCACGCTGGTCCAGGGCATCAAGGTGGGCTCCTGAAACACGAAGCCGATACCGTGACCCGGCTGTACCACGCCCTCGTGATGGGCCACCCGCACGATGCCTGATGACGGCGCGCTGAGCTCCGCGATCAACCGCAGCACCGTCGACTTGCCGCAACCGGACGGGCCCAGCAGCGAGATGAACTCGCCCTTGCGGACAGTGAGGTCGAACGGGCCGAGCGCCATGACGCCATTGTCATAGGTCTTCGTCACGCCGCGCAGGCTGACGGCGAGATGCGTCAGGCCGGCGTCGGCCGCGGACGAGATTTTGCCTGATGACATCGAGCTTGCGCTACGGCTTGCTCGGGCGCAGCTCGACGCCGACGCCCTTGTTGACGAAGCGCAGCGTGTAGGATTTGCGGAAGTCGAGTTCGGGCTTCACGACGCCGGCCTTGACCATCTTGTTGAAGAAGGAGGTGTAGCGCTCGTCGCTCATCGCGCCGATGCCGTTCTTCAGGCTGTCGCCGGAATCGACGATGCCATGCTCCTTCATCTTGGCGACGGAATAGGCGAGCAGGTCGTCGGTCATTTCCGGATTGAGCTTCTTGATCATGGCGTTGCCGGCGGAATTGTCGCGGTAGATGTAATTGTACCAGCCGATCATGGAGGCATCGACGAAACGCTGCACCAGGTCGGGCTTCTTCTCGACCACGTCGCGGCGGGTCTCGATCAAGGTCGAATAGGTGTTGAAGCCGTAATCGGCGAGCAGCAGCACGTTGGGCTTGAAGCCGGCGGCCTTCTCCACCGCGAACGGCTCGGAGGTGACGTAGCCCTGCATCGCGCTCTTGGGATTGGCGATGAAGGGTTGCGGATTGAAATTATAGGGCCGGACGTTCTTCTCGCTGAAGCCGTATTCGGACTTCAGCCACTGGAAATAGCTGCCCATGCCCTCCTTGGAGACGAACAGCGTCAGCGGCTTGAGATCCTCGATCTTGCTGACCTTGGCATCCGGCTGCGTCAGCATCACCTGCGGATCCTTCTGGAAGATCGCGGCGATGGTCACGACGGGAACGTTGTTGGCGACCGCGTCGAACGACATCAGCGTGTTCGCGGCCATGAAGAAATCGATCTTGCCGGCGATCAGCAGCATCCGGTTGTTCTCGTTCGGGCCGCCGGGAACGATGGTGACGTCGAGGCCGTATTTCTTGTAGGTGCCGTCGGCGACCGCCTGGAAGAAGCCGCCGTGCTCGGCCTCGGCGACCCAGTTGGTGCCGAAGGTGACCTTGTCCAGCGTTTCGGCCCGCGCCGGGACGCTCCAGACCAGAGCGGCCATCAGGCCCGCAGTTAGCGCTCTGCGCAGATGAGAGGGGGTCATAATGGCACTCCGTCGATCGCTTCCAGCATAATCGCGTCTAGCTCGTGGCAGGCCAACGCGATAAAACCGCATGACGTCAGGGGACACGAGCCGGCCGGGCCCGCGTCCCCTGATAACCCAAATTACGTGACAAATTCGGGCAATGAAACCTCCAAAGAAAACTCAATGATGCCATCCCGCGACTGGACCGAGATCCGCTGGGTCGATGCGCCCCCCGCGGAGACGTCGCGATGGATCGCGGTGCTGCCGCTGGCGGCGACCGAGCAGCACGGCCCGCATTTGCCGCTCACCACCGACGTGCTGATCGCGGACGCGTATCTTGCGCGCGTGCGCGAGCTTCTGCCCGACAACGTTCCGGCCAGTTTTCTTCCCGTCGAACCGGTCGGGATTTCCACCGAGCATATCGACTATCCCGGCACGCAGACGCTGCCGACTGAAACCGCGTTGAAGCGATGGACCGGGATCGGCGAGGAGGTCGCGCGGCGCGGCGTGAAGAAGCTCGTCATCATCACCAGCCATGGTGGCAACAGCGCGGCCATGATGCTGGTGGCGCAGGATCTGCGTGCGCATCAAAAACTGTTCGTGGTGACCACGTCGTGGTCGCGGCTATCAGGCGCCGACACATTGTTCCCGGCCGACGAAGTGCGCCACGGCATTCATGGCGGCGCGGTCGAGACCTCGATCATGCTGGCGCGCTATCCCGATCAGGTGCGCAAGGATGCCATTGCGGATTTTCCTGCGAGCAGCATCTCGCTGGAGCAGCAGTACCGCTGGCTGTCGACGCAGCGGCCCGCGCCGTTCGCCTGGCAGGCGCAGGATCTCAACGCCAGCGGCGCCGTCGGCAATGCGACATTGGCCGTGGCGGCCAAGGGCGAGCAACTCATCGATCAAGGCGCCCGTGCTTTTTGCGAGTTGCTGAGCGAGGTCGATAACTTCGACGTGAACAGGCTCGCCAAGGGGCCTCTCGGCTAACCAGCATCCTATTGGAATCATTCACGAAAACTCCTCACTCCGGGAGCGGATTTGCCGCATTCGAACCGGACGCGGGGAGCCTCCGTCAAACTGGGCACGCGGGCCACAACGGACCGCCTCAACCCCGGATGGAGTTTCACATGTCGATCAAGACCAAGATTGCCGCTCTCGCTCTCGCGACCCTCGCCGTCACCGGCAGCATCGTGTCCACCACCTCTTCGGCCGAAGCCAAGCAGCCCGGTTGGGTCTGGGGTGTCGGTGCCGGCATCGCCACCGCCGCCGTCGTCGGCTCCGCGATCGCCGCCAACAACGACCCCTATTACTACGGCTATCACCGCTGCGGCTGGGTCGCCCAGTACAACGCTTTCGGCCAGTACGTTGGCCGCGTTCGTAGCTGCTACTGATTTGAGTACCTGAGGCCGATCTTACGTGGATCCTGCGTCCGACACGGGCGCCTCATCCACCCCGTGTCGTGCCCCCGACCCCGCCCGGCTGTCCCCCCGGGCGGGGTCATTCTGTTTGGGCCGGGAATTGTTGCCGTCCCGTCACACAGCGGTGCGAACCATTCCGTGCGCCAATCTTCACCAGTTGCTATTGCGAATTAATCGCAATAAAGTTCGAAACAGGCTCGGGAACTTGGGGCGAAATCGCGTCGAATCGAGATCATCTCGACGACGCGAGCAACCAAGACCTGATGACAGGGCCGCCGCGAATCGGCAGGGATATCGCGACGGGTGGGACACATTCGCGTTTTGGGGGCGTGCGTTTTGACGTTGAGAAGTCACCGTTACAGATACTTGCGAACGGCCGCGGCGATTGCCTCGGGCGTGCTGGCTTTTCCCGCCGCGGGGCGCGCGGCCGATCTGCCGCTGAAGGCGCCGGCGCCGAGAGCGGTCTATGACTGGACCGGCCTCTATATCGGTGCGCATGCCGGCTATGGCCGCGGCTCGTCGCAGTTTGCGCTGAACGACGGCACAGGGATCAACGACAGCGGCGTCTTCAGCGGCATGATCGGCGGCGTGCAGGCGGGCTACAACTACCGCCTCAACTCCGGCTGGCTGGTCGGCGTCGAAGGCGATTTCACGTTCCCCAACTACATCACCTCGAATTCGATCGTCTCCTTCCTGACGACACCCGCCAACACTGTCACGCAGCAATGGGACTACACCGCCAGCCTGCGCGGCCGCGTCGGCTACACCAGCGGTCCGTGGCTGGTTTACGCCACCGGCGGCTTTGCCTGGATGGGCGAGCGCTATTTCGACACGCCGGCCTCCGGCGCCGAAGTCCCGAAAATCCTGAACACGCGGCCCGGCTGGATCGCGGGTGCCGGCGTCGAATACGGCTTCGCGCCGCATTGGAGCGCACGGCTCGAATATCTCTACAGCCGCTTCGACGGCGCCAATGTCGCCTTCTCCACGGGGGCCCAATACAGCTCTTCGTCGCTCGACTTCCAGCAGGTCAGGCTCGGCCTCAACCGCAAGGTCGATTGGCCGGGCATGCCGAGCTACAATCCGAACAGCTCGCTCATCGACACCGAATCGGATCGCTGGGAGATTCACGGCCAGAGCACCTATCTGCCGCAAGGCTATCCGTCGTTCCCCGCGCTCTACAGCGGAACGAACTCTCTCTCGCCGACGAGGCAGGCCAAGGCGACCTGGAGCAACAGCCTGTTCCTGAACGCGCGGCTGTGGGACGGCGGCGAGGTCTATTACAATCCCGAGCTGCTCCAGGGATTTGGCCTGAACGACACGGTCGGCGCGGCCGGCTTCCCGAACGGCGAAGCGCAGAAGTCGAACTTCCCCTATCCGCATTACAACACCTCGCGCCTGTTCGTGCGCCAGACCTTCGGCTTCGGCGGCGAGCAGGAAGAACTCGCCAGCGGCCAATTGCAGCTGGGGCAAAAGGTCGACGTGTCCCGCCTCACCGTGCAGGCCGGCAAGTTCGCAGTGGTCGACGTGTTCGACGGCAATGCCTACGCCAAGGACACCCGCAGGGATTTCATGAACTGGTCGATCTGGGCCCCGGGCGCCTTCGACTATTCCGCCGACAAGGTCGGCCTTACCTACGGCGTCACCGCCGAGCTCAATCAGAAGCAATGGGCGCTGCGCGGCGGCTATTTCCTGATGGTCGCGGAGCCCAATTCAAATCATTTCGACACCAAGGTCGGGGAGCGCGGCCAGTACGTGATCGAGCTCGAGACGCGCTTCTCGCTGTTCGGCCAACCCGGCAAGCTCAGGACCATGGGCTGGCTCGACAGCGCCAACATGGGCAGCTTCCGCGAGACGTTGAACAATCCCGCGCTCAATCTCGACATTGCGCAGACCCGGCGCGGCCGCACCAAGGTCGGCTATGTCGTCAACCTCGAGCAGGCGATCACCGAAGATGTCGGACTGTTCGGCCGCTGGAGCTGGAACGACGGCAAGAGCGAAACGCTCGCCTTCACCGACATCAACCGCAGCCTGTCGGCTGGTCTTTCGATCAAGGGCACGAAATGGGGCCGGCCTGACGACGTGGTCGGCGTCGGCGGCGCGATCAACGCGATTTCGCAGGACTACCGGGACTTCCTCGCCGCAGGCGGCCTCGGCGTGCTGGTCGGCGACGGTGCGCTCAACTACCGCAAGGAGCGCATCCTCGAAACCTATTACGCCTATGCGCTGAACAAGAATCTCACCCTCACCGCCGACTACCAGCTCATCGTCAACCCCGCCTACAACGCCGATCGCGGACCGGTGTCGGTCATTTCCGGGCGGCTGCACGGGGAGTTCTGAGCGCAGTACGGCCCGGATGAATGCGCGCGCCTCGTCCTTCGAGACGCCCGCTTCACGGGCTCCTCAGGATGAGCCCAAGCGACACCGGACTCATCGAAGCGCTCCGCACACTCCATCCTGAGGAGCGCGCACTTGCGCGCGTCTCGAAGGATGGGCCGCGGGCACGTCGCTCTTCGAATGCGATTGCTTCTCCCTGCAGCAGAGGCGCAGAAGTTCTACGCAGCGCGGATCGCGTCCAGGAACTTGCCGACCTCGACCTTGAGACGGCTGCTCTCGCCGGACAGCGATCTGGCCGAGGCGAGCACGTTGGAGGAGGCAGATCCGGTCTGGCTCGCGCCGCGCTGCACGTCGACGATGCTGGCGGAGACCTGCTGGGTGCCGCGGGCCGCCTGCTGCACGTTGCGGGAAATCTCCCGCGTCGCTGCGCCCTGCTCCTCCACCGCCGCGGCGATTGCGGATGCAATCTCGGACATGCGGGAGATGGTGTCACTGATCGACCTGATGGCGCCGACGGAGTCCTCCGTCGCGGTCTGGATTCCCGTGATCTGCTGGCTGATCTCGCCGGTGGCCTTGGCGGTCTGCTCGGCCAGCGCCTTGACCTCGGAGGCGACCACCGCAAAGCCGCGGCCGGCCTCGCCGGCGCGCGCCGCCTCGATGGTGGCGTTGAGAGCCAGAAGATTGGTCTGGCCTGCGATCTGGCTGATGAGCTCGACGACGTCGCCGATCCGCCCCGCGGCCTTGGCGAGCTCGCCGACATAATCGTTGGTCCGGCCCGCCTGCTGCACCGCTTCGCCGGCGATGCGCGCGGAATCCTGCACCTGCCGGCTGATCTCGTCGACCGACGAGGCCATCTCCTCGGCCGCCGCGGCAACGGTCTGCACGTTGGTGGAGGCCTGTTCGGAAGCGGCCGCGACGGTCGCGGTGACCTTTTCCGATTGATCGGCCGTGCTCGTCAGCGTTCCCGCGGACACTTCCAGCTCCGAGGAAGCCGACGACACCGTGTTGATCACATCGCCGATCATGGCTTCGAAATCGCGCGCGATCTGGTCCATACGCTGGCTGCGCCGGAGCTTCGCGTCGGCCTCGACCGCGGCCGCCTCATCGGCGGCCTTCTTGGCGAGCAGTGAATCCTTGAAGTGCTGCAGCGAGCCCGCCACCTGGCCGATCTCGTCATTGCGGCCCGTCGCGGGAATCTCGACGCCGTGTTGTCCGGCAGCGAGCGTTGCGATCACGTCCGCGAGCCGGCTGAGCGGCGTCACCACGCGCCTGCGCAGCATCATGGTCACGCCACCGAGAGTCCCGAGCAGCGCCAGAACCACCACGCCTGCGAGCGCGAGCATCGCCAGTGCGCCATCGCGCGAGGCCGAGGCACGCTCGGAAGCTTCCGCCAATGCGGCATCGCGCACGCCGTAGAACATCTGGATGGCCGGCACGATGACCTTCGCCAGTTCGTCGGCGTTGCTGCTGTACTTGCCGTCACTCCGGGCTGCGGGAATCTCCTTGTCGACGGCGGCCGCAGCTTTTCCAAAATACGATTCCGTCGCCGCCTTCAGCGCGGTCGCGATGCGGGAGGGATTTCCGAGTTGGTCGATGCCTGCCTCGATGCGCTCGCGGTCGGCCTCCACGCGGCCTTGCATGCGATCCATCAGCGACAATTCGGTCGCCGTGAGCGGGCGGCTCGCGGACAGCGCCGGGGACAGCGTGGCCGCTCGGCTGCCGGCCGCGACACGCAGGTCCTGGGCCGTCCGCGCCAGGCTCAACAGCGCCGCGAGCGAGGAATCGGCGTTGATGACTTTCGCTTCGAGCCGGTTCATGACCGGCTCGATGTTGCCGATGACCTCGGCAACGCCGGGGAGAAAGCCCTTGATCACAGCACCATCGCGCGCTGCCAGCGGGACGCTCATCGCGCGATCTGCCGCCGCGGTGACCTCCTTCAGCCGCCGTGCGGCACGGTCGAGATTCTCGACAATCGCTCCGCCGTCATCCAGCACCAGGATCGCGCGCCTTGCAGCCTCGAAGCCGGCCTCGGCGGCTTTCGCGGCCTTCCCGGCCGCTTCGATCTGGGCTGGCGTCGCCGCCGCTTCCTGGAAGATCGGACCGATATAGGGGGCGCGAAGGCCGGCGACGTGCTGACTGACCATCAGGGTCGCACCAAAGGCATCGACAGTCTTGATCGCGTCGGAGCGGTTCGTGAAGATGCGCGTCTGGGGTATCAGCACCTCGGCGCCGAGGATGACTGCAAATACCGTCACCGTCAGCATAGACAGCGCGAAAAGCTTCCCGATCCGCATCCCTGGGTCCCCCGAATACACTTCTGCAATGTCGAAAACCTAGCCGGGCGGCCACTAAGAGCCCGTTAAGCATCGGCATTCTCGTAGTTCCACGGGAGCTCGCGCAAGCGAGTCCAAGTCAGCGGCGACACGGTTCCCTCGGGGCGCCAAATGCGGCAAAATTGCCGGCATTTCTTCGCCGAATACCTATATCAAGGCGTGTGCCGTCCTATTCGGCCACACTCCCTTACCTCGGAACGTCAATGCTCTCGGTCGAACTCGTCATCGTCGTCGTCCTGATCGTCATCAACGGCCTCTTGTCCATGTCGGAGCTGGCCGTGGTCTCGTCCCGCCCGGCCCGGTTGTCGATGCTCGCCGCCAAGGGCGTGCGCGGCGCCGAGCGGGCGCTGACGCTGGCAGCCAATCCCGGCAAGTTCCTCTCGACGGTGCAGATCGGCATCACGCTGGTCGGCGTGCTCTCCGGCGCGTTCTCCGGCGCGACGCTCGGACAGCGGCTGACGCAATGGCTGCTCGAGCTCGGTCTATCCGCGGGAATTGCCGACATCGTCGGCGTCGGCATCGTCGTGACGCTGATCACCTACGCCACCCTGATCGTCGGTGAGCTGGTGCCGAAACAGGTGGCGCTGCGCGACCCCGAAAGCATCGCGGTCAGAGTCGCGCCCGCCATGCACGTGCTTGCGAAGGTCTCGCTGCCGCTGGTCTTTCTGCTCGATCTCTCGGGCAGGCTGATCCTCACGCTGCTCGGTCGCGGCGGCAAGGCCGAGGAGAAGGTCTCGGAGGACGAGATCCACCACCTCGTCAGCGAGGCCGAGAGCGCGGGCGTGCTCGAGCCCGGTGAGAAGGAGATGATCGCCGGCGTGATGCGGCTCGGCGACCGGCCGGTCGGCGCAGTGATGACGCCGCGCACGGAGGTCGACGAGATCGACCTCAACGACGATCCGGCGGCCATCCGGGAGATCATCGCCAAGAGCCCGCATTCGCGCTTTCCCGTCTCCGACGGCGACCGCGACAAGCCGATCGGCGTGCTCCAGGCCAAGGACCTGCTGATCGCCTATATGAACGAACGCACGCCGGACCTGCGCGCGCTGGTGCGCGAAGCGCCCGGCATCCCGGCGTCGGCAGACGCGCGCGACGTGCTGACCATCCTGAAGGCTGCGCCGGTCCACGTCGGTTTCGTCTACGACGAATATGGCGGCTTCGAAGGCATGGTGACGGCCGCCGACATCCTCGAATCGATCGTCGGCGCCTTCCATTCGGAGGCCGGACCGCCGGAGCCCGCCTTTGTCAGGCGCGCCGACGATTCGCTGCTGATCTCAGGCTGGATGCCGGTGGACGAATTCGGCGAATTGCTCGGCGTCGAATTGCCGCCGCACCGCTACAACACGGTGGCGGGCCTGGTGCTGCAACAGTTCAACGTGCTGCCCGACACCGGCGATGCCTTCGACTTCGGCGGCTGGCACATCGAGGTGGTCGATCTCGACGGGCGGCGGATCGACAAGATCCTGGCGAGCCGGTTGAGTGAGGTCGAGACGGGGTAGTTGATAGAGCGAGCCTCAACCACAGCTGTCGTCCCGGACAAGCGCGCTTCAAGCGCGCGCCGATCCGGGACCCATACTCCCGGAAGGCCGTTTGGCGAAGATTCGGAGTTGCCAGCTCGCGCGGCGACTTCTCCCTGTGGTTATGGGTCCCGGGTTCGCGACTTTGTCGCGCCCCGGGACGACAGCGGTGTTTGCAGCGCGAACTCACCTCGCGCCAACTCACCTCATCCGAACCTCACGCCGATCCGCTTCTCCTTGCGCCAGATCACGGTGCACGACAGATGCGTTCCGTCCGCTTGGACGAACAGGGTGAAATGCTCGGGAATGCCGACCGGGCTGGTGACGTCGAGCGCGGCACCGGTGTCGGACAGGTTGCGGACGGTGCAGTCGATCGCGCCGCCGCCGAACTCGATCGTTCCGGCCTTCAGCACGCGATGTCTCGCCTTGTCGCGCCGTTCGTCCATGGGCACAATCTACACCCAAAGTTGAACAAAATCTTAAATGCCAGCTCCGCTCGCGACGAATATGCGCGGGCCGGGCCGGTGCCGCCACCGGCCGAGCGATGCCCTATGGCGCCGGCTGGAACGTTTCCGCCTGCGCCAACCGCCAGGCGTCGCGGAAGCGCGGGTCTTCGGTGCCTTCGAGCAGCTCGCCAGGACGCAGCGCCGGATAGAGCTGCGCAAAGGATCTCACATCGGTGGTCGAGGTGCGCTGGGTGAAGTGAATCGGGCGCAGCTGCTGCGGATGCTCGAGGCCTGCCGCGGCGATCAGCTCGGTCAGCGAATGCAGCGTCGCGTGGTGATAATTGTGCACGCGGTCGATCTTGAGCGGCACGTAGAGCGCACGCGCGCGCGTCGGATCCTGCGTCGCCACCCCGGTCGGGCAGCGGTCGGTGTGGCAGCTCAGCGACTGGATGCAGCCGAGCGAGAACATGAAGCCGCGCGCCGAATTGCAATAGTCGGCGCCGATCGCCATCGCCCGCGCCATGTCGAAGGCCGTGGCGATCTTGCCGGACGCGCCGATCTTGATGCGGTCGCGCGCATTGATGCCGATCAGCGCGTTGTGGACGAAATTGACGCCCTCGCGCATCGGCATGCCCAGATGGTCCATGAATTCCAGCGGCGCCGCACCGGTGCCGCCTTCGTTGCCGTCGACGACGATGAAATCCGGATAGATGCCGGTCTGAAGCATCGCCTTGCAGATCGCCAGGAATTCCCAGGGATGGCCGATGCACAGCTTGAAGCCGGCCGGCTTGCCGCCCGACAGGCGGCGCATCTCGGCGATGAACTGCATCATGCCGGCCGGGGTGGAGAAAGCGCGATGCGAGGCCGGCGAGATGCAGTCCTCGCCCATCGCGACGCCGCGGATCTTGGAGATCTCCTCCGAGACCTTTGCCGCCGGCAGCACGCCGCCGTGGCCGGGCTTGGCGCCCTGGCTGACCTTGAGCTCGACCATCTTGATCTGGTCGTCACCGGCGACGCGCGCGAACGCTTCGGGATCGAAGGTGCCGTCGAGATGACGGCAGCCGAAATAGCCGGAGCCGATCTCCCAGATGATGTCGCCGCCCATCTCGCGGTGATAGGGGCTGACGCCGCCCTCGCCGGTGTCGTGCGCGAAGCCGCCCTTCCTGGCGCCGGCATTGAGCGCGCGCACTGCGTTGGGGCTGAGCGCGCCAAAGCTCATCGCGGAAATGTTGAACACCGAGGCCGAATAGGGCTTCTTGCAGTCGGGGCCGCCGATGCTGATGCGGAATTTCTCCTCGGCATGCGCCTTCGGCGACACCGAGTGGTGCATCCACTCGTAGCCCTGGCGGTAGACGTCCTCCTGGGTGCCGAACGGACGCTTGTCGAGTTCCATCTTGGCGCGCTGATAGACCACCGCGCGGGTGTCGCGCGAGAACGGCATGCCGTCCTTCTCGCTCTCGAAGAAATACTGCCGCATCTCCGGGCGGATCTCTTCGAGCAGGAAGCGGATATGCGCCGAAATCGGATAGTTGCGCAGCACCGCGTGGCTCTTCTGCAGGAGATCGCGGACGCCGAGCAGCGTCAGCGCGCCGAAGATCAGGATCGGCACCAGCAGGATGTCGAAGATCTTGCGGTCGGCGATACCGATACCGATCAGGAGCGCGGTGACGACTGCGCAGATCGTCAGCACGATGAAGCGCGGCGAGAATGGCAGCAGCAGGGTCTCCATGATCCCCTCCTCCGCCAGCGGCAGGCGTTTGTGGGATGAGTGTTGGGAGGAGTCCTGCGTCTTGGTGTCGTCGGCCACGATTCCCATCCTCTCGCCAGCAATGAGGCGGTACGATACGCCCTTGCCTGTCATACGGATATGACGCGGCCCTTGTTTCAGGCTAGCGAATTCGGCCGAGATAGATCAACCAGCCCGATGGGCGGGTTTTGCAGTGCAGCAGAAGGGTGGTGGAGGGGCGGCGGACGCTGGGCCCTTAATGGCCGCGCGTGGGGTCACACTGGATTCCCCAAGCTCAGCTGTCGTCCCGGGCAAGCGTAAGCGCAGACCCGGGACCCATAACCACAAGATGTCGTGGTGAGAGAAGACTGTCACTCCGACCCTTCGCATAACCACGGCCTGTGGTTATGGGTCCCGGATCGGCGCTCCGCTTCGCTGCGCTTGTCCGGGACGACGAGTTGAGTGTGGCGCGCGATTACGCCGCTTCTTCAAAAGAGCTTAGCGCTCGACGAATGCCTTCTCGATCACGAAATGGCCAGGCTTGTTGCCGCTTCCTTCGATGAAGTCACGGCCTTCGAACATCACCTTCAGCTCTTCGAGCATCCCCGGGCTGCCGCACATCATGATGCGGTCGGTGGCGATGTCGAGGGGCGATTGCCCGATATCGTTGAAGATCTGCTCGGAGTTGATGAGGTCGGTGATGCGGCCGCGGTTCTTGAACGGCTCGCGGGTCACGGTCGGGTAGTAGATCAGCTTGTCCGCGAGCAGCTCGCCGAACAGCTCATCCTCGCGCAAGGAAGCGACCAGCTTCTCGCCATAGGCGAGCTCGGAGACCTGGCGGCAGCCATGCACCAGCACGATCGACTCGAACTGGTCATAGACCTCGGGGTCCTTGATCAGGCTCGCGAACGGCGCGAGGCCCGTTCCGGTCGAGAGCAGCATCAGCCGCTTGCCGGGAAGGAGGTTATCGGTGATCAGCGTGCCGGTCGCCTTGCGGCCGACCAGGATGGTGTCGCCCTCTTTGATCTTCTGCAGGCGCGAGGTCAGCGGGCCGTCCTGAACCTTGATCGAGAAGAACTCGAGCTCTTCCTCGTGATTGGCGCTCGCCATGCTGTAGGCGCGCAGCAGCGGACGGCCGTCGATCTCGAGGCCGATCATCGCGAACTGGCCGTTCTGGAAACGGAAGCCGGTATCGCGCGTGGCGCGGAAGCTGAACAGCGTGTCGGTCCAGTGCTGGACGGAAAGAACCTTCTCTCGGTAAAACGCGCTCATGATTTTCGATATTCCGAATAATTGCGGTTTTAGGGCAAAAGCGTTGCCCGGCCCTGAAACGGGGCGGACACCATTGCCATGGCGGAGGATTTCGCGTGTGTGATCTACGCCATTGAGACCAATAATCAACCTCGTTCCGGATGCAATTGATGCCGGTCAAACCGGCATTTGCGGCGGAATTGGCCATATTGTTAATGAATCTGCTGCCGGGCGCGCGCGGCGGGCAATTTCTTTTCCCTGCAGCGTTCGAATGCAGCACTTAATTTCCATCGCGCTCGCGAGAATTTCATTAAGAATAGCTCTGACTTTCACCCTGGTTCGGCGCCGTTTCCCGCATTTTTGCGGCTTTTGGCGCCAGGAACGTCTGAAGCGCGACGGAAACACATGGCGGCAAGCGACGAGCGAATCTTCGTCCAGGCCATCAGGCGCTATTGCGCGGAGCATGGCATTGCGGTCGATGTCCGCGCCGGTGGCTGGCTGATCGCGATGCGCCGGGGCGATGAGCGGCGCTTCGCCTTCGGCTACGACATCGGCCTCAACAGCGCCATCGCCCATCGCCTCGCCAACGACAAATCGGCGACATCAGAGGCGCTGGCGCTGGAGGGCGTGCCCTGCATTTCCCATCACCTCTTCCTCAACCCGAAGCTGGGCGTGCACGTCGCCGGTGCCGATTGGCGCCAGCGGATGCTCGCGCTGCTCGCTCAGAATCCGCAAGGCGTGGTGGTGAAGCCGAACGAGGGGACATCGGGGCGCTCGGTGTTCAAGGTGACGACGGAGGCGGAACTCGACCACGCGGCCAGCGAGGTGTTTTCGATGAGCGCCGGGCTCGTGATCTCACCCTATGTCGCGATCGAGGACGAGGTCCGCGTGGTGCTGCTCGATGAGGCGCCCCTCGTCGTCTACAGCAAGCAGCGCGGCACGGATTGGCGACATAATCTCGATGCCGGCGCAAAGCCGGTGTTGCTGGGGGACAGCGAGGTTCGAACGGCCTGCGTGGAGCTGGCAATGGATGCCGCGCGCGCGATCGGCATCGCTTTTGCGTCGATCGACGTGGTCCGCGTCGACGGCGAATGGAAAGTGCTCGAGATCAATTCCGGCGTGATGATGGAAACGCTCGGCAAGCTGCATCCGCAACTGGTGCAAGCGGCGTATGATGCGGCGCTGGATCGGGTGTTCGATCGAGTGCACAGCGAACGATGACCCATCACCGCCACCCCCAGCGCAACGGCAAGGCCGTTGCGCTGGGGGTGGCAGCTTCTTCAGCGGCCCTCGAAGGGCGACGGCCCGGCTGCCAGCTCGGCCGTTCATCCTTCGAGGCCTGCTCGGCGGTGCGCTTGCACCGCCGAGCGCGCGCCTCAGGATGACGGAGAGAGAGCGAACCGCCGTCTAATTATTCGCGCTCGCTGAATCGTCCATCGCCTTGAACGCCTCTTCCAGCTGCAGCGAGATCGGCACGTTCAGACGTTCGCCGGTGGGAAGCCTTGCGGTGAACCATTTGTTGTAGAGCGGGACGAGGTCGCGGTTGGAGCCGAGCTTGCGGAAGGCGCGCTCGACCACGGCCGATAGCTGCGGCTCGCCCTTCCTGAACATGATGCCGTAGGGGTCGTAGGACAGATAATCGCCGGTGACGCGGAACTTGTCCTGCGCCTTGTGGCGCGCGATCAGGCCGAAGAGCAGGATGTCGTCGGTTGCGAAGGCATCGGCCTTGCCATCGGCGAGCATCTGGTAGGATTGCTCGTGATCGGCGCCGACGGCGATGTTCAATCCCAACGAAAATTTCTTGTCCGCGGCCTGGATCGCCTGCTCGTTGGTGGTGCCCTTCGTCACCACGATAGTCTTGCCCTTCAGATCGGTGAGCGACTGGGCGCTGGATGTCTTCGGCACCATCAGCTTGGTCCCGGCGACGAACATCAGCGGCGAGAAGGCGACGCGCTTGCCGCGCTCGGCATTGGCCGTGGTCGAGCCGCATTCCAGGTCGATCTTGTTCTGCAGCACGGCGTCGATGCGGTCGTCCGAGGTGACCTTGACGTAGTCGATTCTGAGATTGGGATCGTCGACCTCGACGCCGATCTCCTCGACGATGGCCTCGCAGAGCTCGAGGCTGTAGCCGATTGGACGGCCCGACTGGTCGAGGAACGAGAACGGCGGCGAGCTCTCGCGATAGCCGAGCCGCACGGTGTGCGCCGTCTTGATGGCCGACAGCGTCGGGCTGAGCCCTTCGCCGCCGGTCTGCGCGGATGCCGAGGTCGCGAACAAGGAGGTTGCGAGCAACGATGCCGCGAGCAACAAGCCGATTGAGGTCAGTGACCTCGCCAGTGTCTGGCCCATGGTTCGCTCCTATCCATGGCCGGCCATCGCGGGCACTTCGCCCGGCACCATGTCCTCAGGCACGACCTCGCCGGGTCCGAGCTCGTGCTCGGGCCCGAGCTCGCCTTCCCATTTGGCCACGACCGAGGTCGCGAGCGTGTTGCCGATCACGTTGGTGGCGCTGCGACCCATGTCGAGGAAGGTGTCGATGCCCATGATCATCAACAGGCCCGCTTCGGGGATGTTGAACTGCGCCAGCGTCGAGGCGATCACCACGAGCGAGGCGCGCGGCACGCCGGCGACGCCTTTCGAGGTGATCATCAGCGTCGCCAGCATCGCAAGCTGGGTGCCGAGCGGCATGTCGATGTGATAGCTCTGCGCGATGAAGACGGCCGCGAAGGTGCAGTACATCATCGTGCCGTCGAGATTGAAGGAATAGCCGAGCGGCAGCACGAAGCTCGAGATCCGCGACGACGCGCCGAAGCGGTTGAGCGCCTCGAGCGTCTTCGGATAGGCCGCCTCCGAGCTCGCGGTCGAGAAAGCGATCATCAGCGGCTCACGGACCAGCTTCAACAGATGGCTGTAGCGCGGGCCGATCACGATGAAGCCGACGATGACCAGGATGGTCCACAGGATCGCCAGCGAGAGATAGAAGCCGCCCATGAACACGACGAGCTTCCAGAGCACCGCGAGGCCGTTCTTGGCGACGGTTGCGGTGATCGCCGCCCACACCGCGAGCGGCGCGAACAGCATCACGTAGCTCGTGACCTTGAGCATGATGTGGCCGACGTCGTCGATCATCGCGAGGATCGGCTTCGAACGTTCGGGCATGGAGCCCATCGCCACCGAGAAGAACACCGCGAAGATCACGATCTGCAGGATCTCGTTCTGCGCCATAGCGTCCGCGATCGAGGTCGGGATCAGATGGGTTAGGAATTTCTCGATCGAGAATGCCGACACCGGCAGGCCGGTCGATTGCCCCGCCTGGGGCAGCGTGCCCGGGAAGTTCGCACCGGGCTGCAGCAGGTTCACCATCACGAGGCCGAGCAGCAGCGAGACGAAGGAGGCGCTGATGAACCAGCCCATGGTCTTGGCGAAGATGCGGCCGAGCTTGGAGCCCGAGCCCATATGGGCGATGCCGCCGACCAGGGTCGCGAACACCAGCGGCGCGATGATCATCTTGATCAGGCGCAGGAACATCATGGCGATCAGGTTGATGGAGGACGCCCAGTCGGCGCGCGTGTCGGGCAGGAAGTTGTAGATTGCCGACCCCATGATGATGCCGAGCACCATCGCGGCCAGAATGTATTGCGTAAACCTGTTCGACATCGCTTACCCCCACGTACACCGGCGCTTCATGATGTCGCAGTTATCACAACGACGCAACACGCTTTGCGTGTGATCGCGTTTTCAGGATGTTCCCGTTGTGAAATGGAACGCCGCGATCTAGCCTTCATGCAGCGCACAACGCATGCGGCCTGCACGTTTTGTTTGCGGCGGTTGCATCAATAATCGTCAAGACAATCAAAGAGGGAAACGCCATGAGCGGCAACATCAATCACCAGATTCTGCTGGTCGAAAAACCCAGCGGCAAGCTCGGCCCCGAACATTTCAAGATGGTGGAGAGCACGGTGCCGGAGCCGAAGGACGGCGAAGTCCTGCTGCGCGTGCGATACATTTCGCTCGACGCCGCCAACCGCGCCTGGATGCACGGCGCGACCTATCGTTCCGCCGTCGAAGCGAACAGCGTGATGGCTGGCGGTGCCATTGCCGAGGTCGTCAGCTCGAAGGCCGATGGGCTTGCGGCGGGCGACATCGTGTTCGGTGACACCGGCTGGCAGGAATTTGCCGCGGTGCCGGCAAAGCATCTCACCAAGATGCCGAAGCTCGAGCCGATGACGCACCTGCTCAGCGTGTTCGGCATCGCCGGCCTCACCGCCTATTTCGGCCTGCTGGAGATCGGCAAGCCCAAAGAGGGCGAGACCGTCGTGGTCTCCGCGGCCGCGGGCTCGGTCGGCTCGATCGTCGGACAGATCGCCAAGATCAAAGGATGCCGCGTGATCGGCATCGCCGGCGGCGCGGACAAGTGCAGCTGGCTGACCTCCGAGCTCGGCTTCGATGCCGCCGTGGACTACAAGGACGGCGCGGTCTTCAAGGCGCTGCGCGCAGCTGCACCCAAGGGCATCGACGTCTATTTCGACAATGTCGGCGGCGACATTCTGGAAGCCTGCCTGCCGCAGATGAACAATTACGGCCGCATCGCCTGCTGCGGCGCGATCTCGCAATATGACGGTGCGCCCTCCGCGCACGGCCCGCGCGGCGTGCCCGGGCTGATCGTGGTGAAGCGGCTGGTCATGCAGGGCTTCATCGTGATGGATTACATGAAGGAGAGCCAGCGCGCGCTCGCCGAGCTCCAGGGCTGGGTCAAATCCGGCAAGCTGAAGGTGCAGGAGGACATCATCGATGGCCTCAAGAACACGCCGAAGGCGCTGATCGGATTGCTTGCGGGCGAGAACCGCGGCAAGCGCATGGTCAGGCTCTGACGGCGCAATTGCACCGGCATAATTGACTTGCGGGTGACGTCAAAGCGGCGAATGATGCTGCTTGCGAGGCGTCACTCGCGAAGATTGCGATTACATCACATTTTGAAAGTCGTCGTGACCGACGGGGCAGGAAATCACCAGATGTTCAACACGTTGAAACAGGCATCGACGCGCAAGGCGTTGCTGGCGGCCACGCTCTTCGCAACTGCAACAGGCGCGTTCGCGCAAGCACCGACCGAAGCTCAGAAGAGCGCCATCCGCTCCGCATGCCGTTCGGATTTCATGGCGCATTGCTCGAGCGTGACGCCCGGCGGCGTGGAAGCGTATCAATGCCTGGCGAAGAACATGTCCGGCCTGTCGGCGGGATGCCAGACCGCGGTTCGCGCTGTCGAACCGGCGAAAACCGAAGCTGCCCCCGCCGCGCCGAAGAGCGAGGCCGCGCCCAAGGCGGAAACGGCGCCAGGCGCACCGAAAGCAGATGCCGCCCCCGCGGCAAAGCCGGCTGCCGCACCCGCGCAGAAGGCCGCGGCCGCCAAGCAGCCGAGCAGCGCGCAGGTTGCGGCGGTCAAGAGCGCGTGCCGCGCCGACTATCCCAAGGTGTGCGCCAGCGTGCCGCCGGGCGGCGCGGCAGCGCTCGAATGCCTTGAAAAGAACAAGGCCAGAGTTTCACCGGGCTGCGAGAAGGCCGTGAGCGCCGCAGCCGGCGGTGGCGCGGCCGCAACGGCGGCGCCCGCGGGTGCGGCTCCCGCAGCAGCA